>DGOT01000223.1:16811-19144 GCA_002389465.1 Bacteroidales bacterium UBA4459
CAAGTCTTCTGCCTTTTCTTCACCCCCGTAATTTTCCAATGTTCCGAATTTTTTAAAAATATTTTTTACTTTATCGGACATGGCAACCAGCATTTTTTCCTGGCCGTTCAATTGTTCACCCCAATATGCCAGAAACATATATTCCGGATTTAAAAGCGTGATCGTTACCTTCCCGTCTTTTTTTACAAAACCAGCCTTCATAACACTGGCCAGAGCGCCACGGTCGTTAAATTGCAAACTAAGGTTCTTAAGTTCATCACTCGTAAAACAAACAACAAAAAGATCTTCGTTTTGCGACGGATGGTATGCTCCTATCATTTCAAATCCACTGGTCGTAATGGCTTCTTTTACCTGCGCACTTGCGTCAGCAATAGAAGCATAAACTTCGGCCACTTTAAAATAAGGGGATAAGGTTTCCTGGGCATATATCTGCAATGCACTTAAAACCAAGGTGATCAATACTAATTTTCTCATCGTTTTATTTTTTTGATTTCGGAGCTAAAAATACTATGAATACATGCAAATATTTACCTATGTATCTATTTTATAATAAATTAAAATAGGTGATAATGAAGCGAGCGAAGTTTTTAATTACTTGTTGTTGTCTTTGGCATACCACTCGGCATAAGAAGTAACCGTTTCGCGCAACAACATATATTTTAAATTGACCGAAGCAGGGAGTTTTTTTTTGATTCGCTCAGCAAAATCAGCAATCATCAGTTCGCTTGTCGGCTGATAATCAAGAAAAATGACTTTGTCGAATGTAGTTTTTAATTCGCCGGAAAAGGCTTCCGGGTATTTATCGTATAAAACCAACGCATGATCGAATACATCGACAATGGTTTCCCGGACAATTTTTTTCAGTTCACCGAAATCCATGACCATTCCCAGCTTAGGGTTGTTTTTATCCTGAACAGGTGTTCCTGATACGGTTACTTTCAACTCGTATGAATGCCCGTGAATATTCCGGCACAGCCCGTCATAACCCTTTAACGCATGAGCCATTTCAAACTTAAATTCTTTTGTTATTCTGATTACGGGAAATGTTTTCATGAGTCTTAGTGAGTTGCTTTTAGTACTTTATATTTTTTAATTACCGTATTGTTTTCGTTCTTTAATAATAAGATAAAGAAGCCGTTCCCGACTGTCGAAGTATTCAGGGATGATTTCCCTGGCTCAATTCTACCTTGTAGATAAGTTCTTCCATCGATACCTGTCAGCGAATAGGTGAGCGTTATGTTGTTTTGGTATTCGATGCACAGCTTATTGTCCACCGGGTTGGGATAACACCGAACCAGTAATTCTTCGGATAGTTCGATGCTATTCGGGTCTCCCCAGATATCTTCTACAAACTCAGGATGATCAATAAACGGGTTCCGGTTGTCCTGATATGAATAAACAACATCGTTCCGGTGTCGTTCAAAATCATCGGGAGGATCCAGAAGATGCCATTCAAGCAGGGTGGATAATTTACCATGCTGTGGTGCCGGTGCGGTATTTACAGCGTCAATCACTACAAGGTCATTCTCACCGTTTTCTCCATCGTAACGTACATCCATGTAAAAGATCATCCGTGCTACATCGCCTTTTACGGCATCGCGCGGTTCAAATGAATCATCGTCTATCCGGCAGCCCGGAGCGCCCGGAACGGGATCTCCTCCTTCATCGAAATCAAGATTGCCGCGGATAGCATTTACCTGCACATCCGCCGACCTGATGTGGTGGGCATCCGTTCCCTCTGGAGGCGTGTTGCCAAAATCGCCGTGCGACTTAGCCCATACATGCTCCCTGTTCCACTCACCCACATTTCCACCAAACGCATTTTTACTTCTAGATATACCTGAGTAGATCAATAGCACATTATTCGAATTGTTCGGGTCTTCGTCCGATTCTTTCAGAATAAAATCTCTGAGATCATTATAGCTCGGCGCATCATGGTTTTTAATGATGTTGTGCAGGCTTGTTTTAAGCTCATCACCAGTCAGCCCTATGGCATCATCATAATATCCCGGAGGAATTTGTGCCCTGACCGCAAAGGATAACAAAATCAAACTGAACAACACCGAAAAAATTTTCCTATTCATAAATCTTATCATATATTCTCCTCTTAAAAGGCTGCAAAAATAATGTAAACGGATGAAACAACGATCAGGATGCCGCCAATTAAATACAAGAGAGAGGCAAATGATAAGCTTTGTTTTCCCGGAATCAGCACTACTCCGCCAACAGCCATGGTCAACGAAGCCGAAAACAACACGGCGCTTACCGTAACAATGTTCAAGGGAATGAAGAAGAGGAGCAATCCTGCCAGAAAAGTATTGACAGATTGGGCT
>DGOT01000097.1 GCA_002389465.1 Bacteroidales bacterium UBA4459
CCCCTGAAGAATCAGGTAAACCGCCCCGGAAAATCCGAACAGGATCCCCAGCAGCTTATTGCGGGTAACCTTATCGCCAATAATAAAATGGCCGAACACCAGCACCATGATCGGGATGGTAACCATAATCACTGCAGCATTAATAGGCGTACTCAGATTAAGTCCTTCGAAAAACAGCGTCTGGTTGACGGCTATTCCGAAAACAGCACACACCGCCAGACGGATCATATCGTCACGGGCGATCCGCTCCTTCGGAAAAAACAAACTGATCAGCCAGAAAATCATTGCAGCACCAGCCACCCTCAAAAAAATGATCGGCCGGGGCAGTAGGAAATCAGGCATGATACCTTTAGCTACAACGTAATTGATACCGAAAATAATATTAGCTCCGATAACAGCAAGGTGGCCCGAGAGATTCTTTTTCATCAGTAGATTTGGGAAACCGTAACTACCTAAAAGGGAAGGTCGTCTTCCGGGCTTTCAAAATCAGGGGGCGGCTCGTCTGGCTGAGGGATTGAGTCGCCTACTTCGGCTTCTTTTTCAATCCGCCACGCTCTGATGTCAGTGTACCAGCGGGAATTGTACTCCCTCGACTCAATATTTACGAAAGCTGTGATCAGGTCACCTTCTACCAGATGCTCCAGCATCGAGAGCTTATCATTCCAGACGGACATGCATATTTTCTTGGGATATTGATCTTCTGTTTCGATAACAAATTCTTGCTTTTCCCATTTACCGTTCTTCCCTTCACCGGTAACAACAGTCATTTTCTGTATCAGTTTTCCTTTTAGTTCAACTGCCATAATTTTATTATTAATGATGCTTCAAATTTACGACAATTGTTTTAGTGATTCAACCTGCGCAGAAATCTATTACTTTTGTAATGAAAATGGAGGAGTACAAAACAGACATACCGGAACGATTTTATTCGGATGCAGAAGGGAAGCCTTTTGAACACTGCCAGATGTGCGGCAAACACCTGCTTAAGGAGGGAACAGCCTATGTAGTGGAAAAAGCATTGAAAAATTACAAAGGATACGAATTCAGCTCCACTATTTATGAATTTGCTGTTTGTCTTGATTGCCACAAAAAAGTTCAGGAAAGCATGTCGGAAGAATCCCTAGCCAACATGCAAAGATATTACCAAAGCATCATGATGGAGAAAAGCCAGCAACCGATCATGATCGATGTGGATAATTTCGACCTGGACCAATGGCTTTCCAAATGCTTTTTCAAAGGTGATGACATTAAAGAGATGAAAGAATACCAGATCGTAGCCCAGTTTAACGGTGACAAGATGATCCTGAACACGCCACCTCTGGTGATAGGAGAAAAGGCTATGGAAGAAATGTCGGAATTACTGTCAGATAAAACTATTGACGAGATGAACGGTTTCAGGGAAAAATTCCTGGGGCCATCGCCGGAAATCGAGGAGCTGATATACGGCAAAAAACTGATCCTGATGTAACTCTCTGATTATGTTAAATATGAGCCTAAAAACACTCATCATTCTTGGGATTACTTTCGCTTTATTTATGAACAACTTATCAGCACAAAATATGACAACAATTAAGAGCAATATACCTGACTACGACACGGCCACCTTCGGCTCGGGGTGTTTTTGGTGCTCCGAGGCAATTTTCAGTCTGGTTGACGGCTTGATCAGTGTGCTACCCGGCTACTCGGGTGGCAAAGAGCCTAACCCTACTTATGAGCTTGTATGTACCGGCTCTACTGAGTATGCAGAAGTTGTGCAGATTACATTCGATCCTGATAAGGTTTCGTACAGGGAGTTGCTGGAGATTTTTTGGAAAACCCACGACCCTACGACGCCAAATCGCCAGGGGGCAGATGTTGGGCCACAATACAGATCGGTAATTTTCTACCATAACAATCATCAGAAGGAGGAAGCCTTGTTTTATAAAAATGAACTTGGTAAAGCAGGTATTTGGAAAAAGCCTATTGTAACGGAGATCAACTCTTTCCAGAATTTTTATCCTGCTGAAGAGCACCATATCAACTTTTACAAGAATAATCCTGCCAATGCTTATTGTAATTTTGTAATCACGCCAAAATTGGAAAAATTTAAAAATGTTTTTGCCGACCAGCTGGCAAAATAATTAAAAATGCATTTTTTTCCATAAATTATTGATTTCCTCTATATTTTACTTACCTTTGCCGGGAATTTATTTTTATTACTTTTTATTTTATTTTTATGGAAACAGGAATTGTTAAATTTTTCAACGAAACCAAAGGTTATGGTTTTATCAAAGACGCTAACTCTGAAAAAGAGTACTTTGTACACGCTTCAGGTCTTATAGACAGAATTAACGAAGATGACGAAGTTACTTTCGAACTGGCTGAAGGAAAAAGAGGTCTAAATGCTGTTAATGTGAAATTAGCTTAGTATAAAAAATACTGAATGCATTTAAAAAGCCCTGCATCTAATGCAGGGCTTTTTTATTTGTTACCTACCTGGTTAATTGCATGTTGATATCTTTTAACTGAGCAGAAAGCTGCAATTTGTACCTTTGTTAGCGATGTATTAATAGTTTCTCCGTTTGTAACACCTCTTAAAAAATATCTAAATGAAAAATTTATTTACCCTCCTTTCTTTTGTTTTAACAAGCTTGGTTTTTGCCCAAAGTGAAGGCGACACAATTGTTGTCCCGACATTTAACTATACGCAGACACACGGGGCCCCGTGGGACGGTACCATTAGGGATACGATGATCGATTTCCCCGACACCCCTGATCAAACATACCACAAAATACTGATGGCCTATAACATGCGTTGCAAAGACGACTTGGTTTCGGTGCCGGGTGCTACCAACCGCGGTTGCGGTGAGTGGGATTATTCGTGTAATACGTACATAACAGACTCTTCAAAAGTGGATTCCGTTCTGAGTTTTACAAACTCACATTACATATCGAATTTCTCGGGAACGATCTTCCGCTATGTTACGCACCCTCTTTACAACTACTACCAATACCTTCAGCAGGATGTGCAGATCAACAATACAAATTCCGAAACGCTGAGTACAGTGGGTTCAGGCACGCTGAACCTTCCTCATGTCATAGCAACAGATAAGCACTCGGGTAAATCACAATATTTATATACACAAGCCGAACTCTCGGCAGCCGGTGTAACTTCCGGAAACATGGATGCTCTCCTCGTTGATGTAACTACTGGTAATTCGGATGCGGATTACCTGAAGATACGTATGAAACAAACTGATAAAACTGCTTTAAGCGGCAGCGATCCTGACCTGGACGGTTTCACAGAAGTATATTTCCACGATGATGCATTCGCCCCCGGTGCACACAGAATCCAGTTTCACACACCTTTTAACTGGGATGGCTCGTCTAATATTATTGTCGAATTTTCATTTACAAACAACACCGTGGGCAATATGTTGGAAATAGAGGGGGAAAACACAGGTGATGTTTCGGGAATTTATGTAACCGATGGCTACAGTCTGGATGCAGTGAATGGTGAAATAGATGTTTCAGCAGATGCCTTCTCAAGTATTTCCGACGAAATGACCGTATCGTTCTGGAGCTACGGCAACGAGGAAATACAACCCGTCAACAACAGTATTATGATGGGGAAAGATGCCAGCAACAGGCGACAACTAAATCTCCACCTGCCCTGGGGCGATTCCAACATATATTTCGATTGCGGAAATGACGGCTCGGGATACGACAGAATAAATAAATTGGCAACACCTGACGAATATAAGGGAAGTTGGTGTCAATGGGCAGTTACAAAAAATGCTGCTACCGGCGATATGAAAATCTACCGTAACGGCGAACTCTGGCACTCGGGAACGGGAAAAACCAAACCGATCGATATTCAGAACCTTATTCTCGGTAGCATAGGTACAAAAGCGAACTTCTATTTTGGAAAAATGGATGAATTCAGGTTCTGGGATATAGAACTCGACCAGCAAACCATTCAAAACTGGATGTACAAAGCTGTTAATGCTACTCATCCTGAGTACAGTCATCTGGTAGCTTATTACAAAATGGATGAAGGAAGCGGTACACTGATCTCCGATGCTTCGGGAAACAACGGAACCGGAACCATTACCGACTTTTTGTACTGGGTGTACGAACGGGGTGATCAGTTAAACAAAGGATTTATAGAAACAGAAGAACGTCCGAACATTACCTTTGCCCAGGGGGATTACGACCTGACCATTACGGACCATACGGTAACCGATTCCGTACTGTTAACACCGAGTATTGTCAGGGAATATGAAATCATCTCCCGCTCTGGTACCATGTTAAACGACAGTATTGCTGAGGCATCCGTAAACGAATACTGGGAAGCGCGGTATGAACACATCTATGATCCTGACGGCCATGTCATCGATTCCATCGAAAACCCAGCTACAGACAGCATAACTATTACTGAATTAACCTATTACAAACGCTATGCTTCCAAATTTGAACTTATGTCGTTTGTCACTCCTTACGGTATTTATCTTGACTTAGGTGATAACGGCAAAACATGGCTGTTCGATGTTACGGATTACGCGTCTGTACTGAAAGGAAGAAAAAGGATGACCATAGAAAGAGGAGGGCAGTGGCAGGAAGATATGGATATAAAATTCCTATACATCATTGGGACACCTTCAAGAGATGTAATCGACATTCAGCAAATATGGAAAGTAGCCAGTAGCTCATATACATCGATTCAGAATGACAGAGCTTTTGAAACAAGAGATGTACTGATACCTGCCGAAGGGGAAGCCTTTAAAATCAGGTCTGTTATAACAGGTCACGGACAACAGGGTGAGTTCAGTCCGCGGCACCACACATTGAACCTGAATGGTGGGGATATTGAGTACAACTGGATCGTATGGAACGAATGTTCCACTATTCCTATTTATCCGCAGGGTGGCACCTGGATTTATGACAGGGCAGGATGGTGCCCGGGAAATCCGAGCAACATCCATGATTTTGATATTACCGGATATGTAACTCCCGGACAAACCACCAGCATCGATTACAATGTGGACTATGCCAGCGGAACGTCTAATTACCTTGTTAACAACCAACTTATAACTTACGGGCTCCCCAATTTTTATCTGGATGCAGCCGTTGTACGAATCATAAAACCCAATGCTGATGATGCACGCGAAATCAGGTTTAATCCGGCCTGCACTTTTCCGGAGGTTGTCGTTCAGAATACAGGTGCAACAACACTGACCAGTCTGGATATCCAATATTCGGTGGAAGGTGGTGACCCTGAGAACTTCACATGGAATGGCTCGCTGGCATTTCTAGAAACCGATACAGTAACTTTGCCCGTTGACGAACTGACGTTCTGGATAGGAACAACTGACAAGTTTACTGTGGCGGTAAGCAACCCCAACCAGCAGGAAGATGAATACAACTTCAACAACAGCTATACAACCTCCTTCGGTGACATACATGTATATCC
Source organism: Bacteroidales bacterium UBA4459 (assembly GCA_002389465.1). Classification (GTDB taxonomy): domain Bacteria; phylum Bacteroidota; class Bacteroidia; order Bacteroidales; family F082; genus UBA4459. The sequence goes on from DGOT01000097.1 coordinate 5,453, forward strand.
GGATGGCCAGATACTGACTGTTCAGTTGAAAACAAATAACTACGGACACCAGACATCTTATATATTGTACGAAGATGACGGGACCGTTTATTACGAGAGGGACAACTGCGATAATAATACACTCTACAACGACCCGTTTTACCTGTATCCCGGCTGCTACAAATTGCAGATCTTCGACAGCGGTAATGATGGGCTTGAATTCTGGGCAAATCCTAACCAGGGAAACGGATATTTTAGAATTTTGAATGCCGATAGTGAAATACTGTACTCATTCGAACCCGATTTCGGCGGATATGCCATCCACGAGTTTGGCATCGGTAACATTACAAAAATTGACGAAATAACTAATCCATTTACATTAGCTGTTTACCCGAATCCGGTATCCGATCAATTGCAGATCAACATCAAAGGCAGCGGGAACACCAAAGTAACGGCCCGGCTCAGCAATTCGGTCATGAAGCAGGTCATGGAAAAGGAATGGACAGTTAAGGGACAAGAATTCAGCACGTTGATCAGCCTTGAAGGCCTTCCGTCAGGCATTTACTTTTTACAGATCAATTACGGCGATCACTCAAAAACTGAAAAGATCATTAAGTATTAACAAACTAATAAAAAACAATGGCACATAAAATTGCTAATCATTACGAAAAAATCAAGAATACATACCCTGAATATTTGGAAGATGTAGAAAACCTCGGATTGACGGCTAAGAAAGCAGGTCCAATAGATGAAAAGAACGCCCAGCTAATCCAACTGGCTGCCTCAGTGGCCATCCGCTCGGAAGGAGCCACCCACAGCCATACAAAACGTGCACTGGAAGCCGGAGCCAACAGCGAAGAAATCCGCCATTGCATCATCATGCTCACCAATACGATCGGATTTCCTGTAGTGATGGCCGGTCTGAGCTGGGTGAACGATATTCTTGATTAAATCACTTTTCCTCTCCTGCCTTACAGAACAGGAAGAAGAATCTTCCGGTATTTTATTTCTTGATAAATAATATCGGAAATACTTGACATGAATGTATACTAAGTGTATTTTTGTGTATGCAAAACTAAATTTGTATGCCGAACAGTCAGATATCAAATAAAGAAATGGAAGCGCTCCGGGTGATCAGGAGCCACCTAATGAAATACGGAAAAATGCCAAGTGTGCGGGAACTGATGAAAGAGCTGAACTACAAGTCGCCACGCTCTGCAGCCGTAGTCATTCAAAAGTTAACGGACAAGAATATCCTGGAAAAAAAGAAGGGCGGAGGCATCCGGCTTGCGCAATACGAAGCAAGCGAAGTGAGTGATAACCCTCAGGAACAGACGATTAAAATTCCATTACTGGGAGCTGTTGCCTGCGGTCTGCCTATTTTCGCCGAAGAGAACATCGAAGCTGAAATCGCTGTCTCCACCAAGGTAGCCCATCATCCCGGAAAATATTATCTACTGAAAACCCAGGGCGATTCGATGAACCTGCAGGGCATCAACGATGGTGACCTGGTGCTTGTAAAATATCAGAACCACGCTGAAAACGGCGACATGGTCGTAGCGCTGATCGACAATGAAGTTACCGTAAAAGAATTGAAAATCAACAAAGATAATGTAGTGCTGCTGCCGCGCTCTTCCAACAAATTGCATACACCCATTATTCTTTCCAGAGACTTTGCCATACAGGGAGTCGTGGTATCGGTCATCCCCATGTAAACCACCGGAAAATGGACCGCTCCATCATACATATCGACCTGGACACTTTTTTTGTGTCGGTAGAGCGCCTGCTCGATGCCCGCCTGAACAACAGGCCTGTCCTGGTAGGTGGCACCGGCGGCAGGGGGGTTGTGGCCGCCTGCAGCTACGAATCACGCACCTACGGCATTTATTCGGGTATGCCCATGCGGATGGCGCA
>DGOT01000274.1 GCA_002389465.1 Bacteroidales bacterium UBA4459
GATTTAATGAAAACAGGTGGCGTACCCGCCGGCCCTTGGATACATAAAATGGCGCTTACAGCCCTGCTGTTTATTTTTATTCCTAGGTTAATTCTGTCGGTTTTTTATGCAAAAAGAGCCGCACGAAGTAACCGGCCCCTGGATATTACCCAACCGTATTACACTGAATTCGTGTTGAAAAACAGGGAAAAACTGATGGACGTCATCAGTGAAAGCCTGAGGAATATTATTTCCAAAAAGATCGATCAAATTGGAAAGATAATATCCGAATTTGTGATCCATGACTATTACGAGAAGTTTATTGTTCCGATTCTTATTTCTTTTCGTGAGGAAGGTGGTAAAATAAAGACCCTTGAAGATAAACTTGTAGAATCACAGGAGCAGTTTGAACCCATATTATTGAATTATCTTGCAGAAGTTCAGGAAGATTTTCAGGATTCTGTCCTGATGGAAATCAACCTGTTTCTGGGCAGGAAACTGGATATCGACATCAATACTATCAGCACGTACCAGCCGCAATCTGACGAAATTGACCAGCGGCTTCCCGAACGATTGGCTGCTGAAATTGGCGATACGATCGGCGGAACTATCGTAACAACTGTTGCGCTGGCAGCTGGCAGCATCAGTGGAGGGATTGGAAAAAGCCTGGGCATTGCCATAATATCAGGTTTATTGGGTATTTCGGGACCTCTGGGATTACTTATTGGCGGATTGATCACGGCTGTTACACTTGGTGGTGTGTACAAACTGAAACGTAATCAAATATCCGGCATGATCAAAGACATTCCCCTACCCGCATTTGTTATAGCTGCTACCCTTACCGATACGAAAATTGAAAAAGCCCGCAAAGAAACATTTACCCATACGGAAAACGAAATAAAAAAAATGCTTACTCCCAAAGTTGGTGAGGTAACGGAATCCATCCTCAAAGACCTGACTTATTAAGACTCTTTCTTTATTATTCAGATTTCCAGCTGATTTAGTGCGTTTTACAGCCCCTGGCAATGTCTCATCATAAAATTAATCTAGTTAACTTGATAATTTCTTTTTTCCATCTTATCTTTGACCGACCGTTCAGTCATATATATAATAAAAAGCCATGTCACCAAGGACATCTGAACAGCTGGAGAAAATCCGACACGACCGTAGAAAATCCATTATGGATACGGCTTTAGAAGTGCTTGCCGAATATGGTTATGCAAATGCCTCGATTAGTGTGATCGCAAAAAGGGCAGGCGTATCCAAAGGTCTGATGTATAACTATTTTAAAAGTAAGGAAGAACTTCTGTCTACTATTGTACTGGATGGCTTGAACGAGATGTTTGAATTATTTGACCCGAATAAAGATGGCGTTTTAACCAGCGAAGAATTCACTTATTTTATTGAAGAGATATTCAAACTATTGAGCAAAAAGCGCAACTTTTATAAGTTGTATTTTTCACTGATGATGCAACCTGCTGTCTGGAAATTGTTTGAAGCCAGGTTGGCTGAGATAATAGAACCATTTATGAGGATAACGATTGACTACTACACAAAAAAAGGAGTTGAAAATCCATTGCTGGAATTCTTGCTGATAAGTGCTCTGTTTGACGGAATCGGGTTTCATTATGTACTCAACCCCGAACAGTACCCTCTTGATGATGTAAAAAAACTTTTAATTGAACGATTTGTATAACACATAATTAATTACACAAATGAGAACCATTGGATTAGGTATAAGCTTGTTGATAATGAGCATATTATTGCTGGAACAGCCACTTGGCGCCCAGCAGCTAACTGCTAAAGAGATTATTACAAAAGCCGACAAAAAAAACCGCGGCGAAACCATGAAGGGTGAAATGACGATGACCATTGTCAGGACAAAATGGGAACGCAAGGTTTCGATGAAGATGTGGTCGAAAGGCGATAAATATTTTATGATCTACATCACAGCCCCGGCCAAAGAAAAAGGTCAGGTCTTCCTGAAAGTGGATAAAGAAATGTGGAACTATGTTCCTTCCATCTCACGGATGATCAAAATTCCGCCTTCGATGATGATGCAGTCGTGGATGGGGTCTGATTTCACAAATGACGACTTGGTTAAGCAATCGTCTATCGTTGTTGATTATGATCATCATCTGCTGGAGGAAGAAACAATCCGCAACCAGGTTTGTTATAAAATTGAACTCATACCCCATGAAGATGCCGCCGTGGTCTGGGGTAAAATCATCTCATGGATTACCAAAGACGGTTACAACCTTTGGAAATCTGAATATTACGATGAAGACGGCTATTTGCAGAATACGGAAGACTCATATGATATTAAGAAATTCGGCGATCGCAACCTGCCTTCCCGCATCGAAATGATACCAGCAGACAAGGAAGGACAAAAAACAGTCCTTGAAATATTGAGTTCCGAATTCAACATACCCATTGACGACAGTTTCTTCAGCAAACAAAATATGAAAAAAGTGAGATAATATGGACAGTTCACGCATATACATATGAACGATTATATAAAAATAGCCTGGCGAAATCTCTGGCGAAACAGCCGGCGAACTTTGATAACAGCTGCCTCGGTGATGTTCGGTGTATTCTTTGCCGTATTCATGTCTTCACTGCAACAGGGTTCGCTAGAGAACATGGTTGATAACATGGTGAGGTTCTACACGGGTTATATACAGATACAGGAGAAAGATTTTAATGAAACTCCTTCTGTCAACCATAGTTTCAGCATTGATAAAGACTTGGGGTTGATGATCGCTGACAATCCGCACATCATCCAATCGACACAGCGCATCCAGACATTTGCCTTGGCTGGCTCCGAAACTGCCAGTTTCCCTTCGCTTGTACTAGGCATTAAGCCGGATGAAGAAAATACTGTCTCAGGTGTTTCCAAATGGTTGAGTGAGGGGACATTTCTTCAGCCAAATACAACGGATATATTGATAGGAAAAGTGCTGGCTGATAATTTAAAGGTATCCGTTGGTGATTCACTTGTACTGATCGGACAAGGCTATCATGGTATAAGCGCCACCGGGTTGTACAGGATCGGCGGATTACTCGACTTTCCCCTACCCGATCTCAGCAAACAGGTTGTTTATATGAGCCTGGCAACGTGCCAGGATTTTGCAGGCCTGCAAAATAAGATCACGAATGCGGTACTCATGGTCCAGGGGCTTGATGATGTAGAAAAAACCATCAAAGAATTAAAGCCAGTACTGGATGAAAACCTGGCCATCTATGCCTGGGACGACCTGCAACCAGAATTGCAAAACCTGATTGAAGGAAAATTGGCAAGCGGTAAAGTCATCAAAATGTTATTGTTCATGGTCATCGGATTCGGCGTGTGGGCAACCATCATCATGCTTATGAATGAGCGCAGGCGCGAGTTGGGTGTAATGATTGCCATTGGGTTTCGAAAAACAAAGGCGGTCATCATGATCATTATCGAATCATTTTTCATCGGCCTTATTGGTGTGATCAGCGGTATTGTAGTAAGTTTTCCTCTCGTTTGGTATTTATACAGAAACCCGATCTATGTGACCGGAAAGATGGCCGAAACCTATCGCTCCATGGGCTTTGAGCCGGTTTTTAAATTCAGTATCGACTCACAAATCTTTTTATCACCGGCTATCACCGTGTTTGCCATTTTTGCCTTGATATCGATGTATCAGGTATATTATGTATTAAAATTAAAAACAGTTGATGCAATACGCACCTAAATAATTTAGAATGAAGAATATTATCATAGCATGGAGGAATTTATGGCGCAAACCCTGGCGAACAATCATCACCGGCGGGTCCGTTTTCTTTGGCGTGTTGTTCACCGCATTTATAACCTCGATGCAGTATGGTTCATATGATGCGATGATTGATAACGTAGTCAAGTTTTATACGGGGTACATGCAAATCTTTACGGAAGACTATCATGAAAATAAAACCATAAACAATACCTTTGAGTTAACCGATTCCATCCTGGAGATTGTCCGCAAGGAGCCGGAAATAACTTCTTATGCCCCCAGATTGGAATATTTTGCCCTCGCTTCATCAGTGGACATTACTAAAGGGTCTGTAATAATTGGTGTGGACCCCAAATTGGAAAATAACATCACCAGCTTAAGTAAATGGGTAAAAAAGGGTGATTATCTCGTGGCGGAAGATGACGGTATCCTGGTAGCAAAAGACCTGGCAAATTACCTGAAAATAGATGTGGGCGATTCGCTGGTATTGTATGGTCAGGGGTTTCACGGCATTATGGCAGCAGGACTTTACCGCGTCAAAGGCATTTTAAGTTTCCCTTCACCCGAGTTAAATAAGCAGTTCATTTACATGGACATAAAGACCTGCCAGGCTTTTTTCTCGGCCGACAACAGGATATCTTCTCTGGTGATGATGGTGCAGAACCATTATCATTTGCCAAAAGCCATGAAGCATTTAAAAAAGGAAATAAAATCGCCTTACATGATCATGTCGTGGGACGAACTACAACCCGAACTTGTTTCGATGATCGAAGCCGACAAAGCGGGGGGCGTGTTCATGAAAGCCATCCTGTATATGATCATTACCTTCGGTATTTTCGGCACTATCCTGATGATGATTGCCGAAAGAAAAAGAGAAATGGGTGTAATGGTAGCCATAGGCATGCAACGAGCCAAACTCGGAGTCATTCTGTTTTTCGAAACACTTTTTATGGGGTTGCTTGGCGCATTAGCAGGGCTTCTGGCAAGTATCCCGATAACTTACTATTTCTATAAAAATCCTCTCCCGTTAACCGGAGAGGCCGCAAAAACATTTATCGATATGGGCATTGAACCCTACATGTATTTCTCCATGCATCCACAGGTATTTTACATACAGGCGCTAACCGTATTTATTATTACAATAGTTATTGCCATATTTCCTATATATAAGGCATTTACCTTAGATCTTACAAAGGCACTTAAGGCCTGACAAATTATAAATTTAAAAGAAGTAATATTATGCTTTTCTCAATATCATGGCGAAACATCTGGAGGAACAAGGTCAGAAGCCTTGTCATCATCTTTTCCGTTGCACTGGGCATATTCGCCGGTGTCACATCAACAGCATTTATGAAAGGCCTGGCAGAGCAACGCATCCAGAAAGTTATCAAGAGCGAGTTGTCCTATATCCAGGTACATAAAGAAGGATTCAGGGAAAACTCCGACTTAATGAGCTATATACCGGATGCTGCTGCTTTAACACAGGACATAAGAAAAACAAAACATGTAACCGGTGCCAGTCGTCGTGTGGTTGTTCAGGCTATGATCGCTTCGGCCGAAACAGCTACCGGAGTGTTGATAGCCGGAATTAACCCGGATCAGGAAAAACAAGTCACAAACATCCAGGACAAGATCACTGACGGAGCTTACTTTGAAGGCATCAAAAAGCATCCGGTGGTTATCGGTAAAAAACTGGCAGAAAAACTCAATGTAAAGGTCAGGTCAAAGTTGGTTGTAACCCTGCAGGATACAGCCAACAATGTGATCAGCGGGTTGTTCAGGGTTTCCGGCATATACACCACGAACAACAATATGTATGACGAGTCGCATATTTTTATCCGGATTAGCGATCTTACAGAACTAGCTACTTTGCCCGATGGCGTTGCCCACGAAATTGCCATTAATATTGATGATAGTGAAAATCTGCCGGTTGTTGAAACGCAGGTTAAAAACCTTGCGGGAGGTCTTGAAGTAATGGATTGGAAACTGCTGAGCCCGGAAATGAATTATTTAACAGAGGCCATGCAACAATATACGTATATTTTTATCATCATCATATTACTGGCCTTACTGTTCGGCATCATCAACACAATGCTGATGGTGGTTATGGAGCGGACTAAAGAGATTGGTATGCTGATGGCCATAGGGATGAACAAGTTGAGGATTTTTTCGATGATCTTGCTGGAATCCATCATGTTGTCGCTAACCGGTGGTGTTGTTGGGATCATTCTAGGTGCCCTGTTCTCAAAATGGAGGTCTATTGTACCCATTGATCTGAGCATGTGGGCACAGGGGTACGAACAAATGGGGTATGACTCTTATGTTTACCTGAGCCTCGACCCCATCATGCTGGTAAACGTCACTATACTGGTCATTATTACAGGTGTAATTGCAGCTCTTTATCCTGCTTACAAAGCGTTAAGGAATGACCCGGCAGATGCGTTAAGGATTGAGTAACTGGTTAAAGAAAAAAGATAGAATAAGAAACATAAAAAATAAATGTCATGAATGTGATTGAAATAAAAGACCTCGTTAAAATCTACAACAGCAGCGAGGTGAAGGTAAAAGCAGTTAACGGCATCACTGTAAACATTGAAGAAGGTGAATTTACGGCGGTAGTTGGCCCTTCTGGTTCCGGTAAGACAACGTTTTTAAATATGCTGGGTGGGCTTGACAGGCCTACATCGGGAGATGTCAGAATTGGAGGCATAAATATCTGGGAGTTGAGTTCCAAAAAACTGATCGATTTCCGGATGAACAACATCGGTTTTGTCTTTCAGGCATATAACCTGATCCCTGTTCTTACGGCCGGCGAAAATGTGGAATTTATCATGCACCTCCAGGGAAAGCCAAAAAGAGAACGTGAGTTACGAACTAAAGAGTTGCTTGAATCGGTAGGTATTGGCGACAGGATAAAAAGTCGGCCTGCCAAGCTCTCGGGCGGACAGCAGCAACGAGTAGCCGTTGCCAGAGCGTTGGCGTCTAAACCTGAATTCATCCTCGCTGATGAGCCCACGGCCAATCTCGACTCGAAAGCAACAACCGAGTTGCT
>DGOT01000094.1 GCA_002389465.1 Bacteroidales bacterium UBA4459
TAACCCCAGGGCTCATAGTATGACGGGAAAACTGACAGGTCATGGCCTATCAGAAAATCATAATAGTTAAGGTTGATCACTCCATCCTTGCCGTTCAGGTAGGCGGGGACGAAGATTACATGAACTTTGTCGTTTATATTATTGCCAATTCCCTGGTTTTTTAATTCATTCAGGATGGCATCATGTTCAAAATGGTTTAGCTTATGGGTAAGGTAATTGCTTCTTTTCTCTTTACCTCTGAATACGTTGGTCGGGCCACGGTGGTCGGCAGGAATTGTGATAAAAACGAGGATGTCGCGCCGAGTCTTATTCGACTTATTGATAATTCCCAAAGACTTGATGAACAGATCAATACCTTTGTTTCGGAATTCGTAACGCCCGCTGGTGATGACCAGCAGTGTGTCGTCAGCATAATTCTTTCCCGTAATGGCTTTTGCCGTTTCGATGGCTTTCGTCCTGGCAGCTGCCCTTTTTAGAGCAAATTCTTTCCCTTTGGGTACAAAATCTTCTTCGAACCCGTTGGTGGTGATCACTTCCGGTTCGCGGCCCAGAAAATGTTTACACTCTTTGGCCGTAATGCTGCTGACGGTAGTAAATACATCAGCTTCGCGTGCTGCCGTGGCTTCCAGCGAGTGTTTGCTTAAAACACGAAAATCCCGGGCGGCATAGTAAGGATTGTACTCTTCCAGTTTTGCGTAAAGCGGGAGCCCGCTTCCGGCAATTGAGCGGCCAAGTACTGTGGCATGTGTGGTAAAGGCCGTGCTGATGTAGGGAGCCCTGTCTTTCAGGTACAAAACGCCTGTTCCCGTCATCCACTCGTGGAAATGAGCTATAATGTTGTCGGTTTCTTTCAGATAAAATTCTGAAAAGCTGCGAATGACCTGTCCGGCAGTATAACCAAACAGTGCCGGCTCTACATAGTCCCATGCCCCGTGTAGCGAGTCAAGTTTGTAAAGCTCCCAGAATTTGGCAAATATTTCATCTTTACGGGCCAGCAGATAGGAAAAATCTACTAAAACGACCAAAGGCTTTCCTTCGATGTTCCAACGGCCTGTACGAATTTTCAGCCCCTGCTGCAGTGCATGGTTCTTCCAGTCGCTGAACATGGTGTTGTCTTCCAGAAAATCGGGGTTCTCGGTCGTCTCTTTCCAGACATCTGGACCGATAAGGACGTAACTATCTCTGTATTTCTCCGTTATGCTCTTTGCTTTCGTGGAAAGGACAGTGTAGATACCGCCGATCTTGTTGCAAATCTCCCAGCTTGTTTCAAATATATAATCAGGTTTCATGTATAAATTCTGTATAAAAAAATCGAAATGAGTGCAAATGTACAAATATCCTTTGAGCGTCAGCTATAATATTTGTTAAGGTTTTTGTTGCATGGAACAGGTGTTGAAAAGTTTATTGCAATAAATCAGGCATCCGTTTCGTTAGCAATGTAGAATTATCCAAAAGCCTGTCTATCGAAGCAATTTTACGCTGAATCAAGTCATTAACCAACCCATAATGTTATGAAATATTCAGCAATTATTTTCATCTTATTTTTTCCTTTTTTTCTGTTTGCCCAACAAAATTCCGTTCTGTCGGACGGTGATTGGTATAGGATCGCCGTTGAGCAAACCGGTGTTTATCAAATTACTTATGATAATCTTAGCGTTTACGGCATCGATGTGGATAACATAGATCCACGGCATATTGCTTTATACGGCCATGCTGCCGGAATGCTTACGGAGTCAATGGAGGAGTTTTATTATTCGGACCCGTTGCCATTAGCTATTCAGGTGATCGGTGAGGATGACGGAAGCTTTGATCCGGACGATTACATTTTGTTTTTCGGACAAGGCCCCGGCGTTTGGAAGTTGGATGAGCCAACCGATCGGTTTCATTATGTTCCCGATTTGTATACCGATAAAACTTTTTATTTCCTGACCATCGGAAATGAAAAAGGTAAACGCATCGAATCGGAACAAAGCACGGAACTCGATCCGACCGGATATCCTGAATTTTATGATTACCCTGTTTCCCATCAGGAAGAGCTTGTAAATCCCGGTAAGTCGGGAAAAAGATGGCTGGGAGAAGACTTCTCCAAAACGGATACCCTGACTTTTAACCTGGAGACAGAAGAAAGTACTTCATTATCAGATGATGTGAATTTTAACATTGTTATAGCGGTGAAAAGTACTGAGCCTAGCACGCTTAGAATTAATATCAACAGGGAATTGTATAAAATACTTCAGTTGCCTTATGTGCAGTCAAACGATATATATAGGAACTACAGGATTAAAGAGTTTGATTCCGTTTGCACTGCAGGAAATTCCCAAACCAGGGTTACGCTGGAATACAATAGGCCGAACGACAGCGCGCAGGTTTGGTTAGATTATTTTGAGATGGGGTTTAAACAGCAGAAGCAGTTTGGCACGGTTGATCAGATGCCTTTTCGTACAACTGAAAATGTGGGGCCGGGTGAGATCACTGACTTTTCGTTGGATGATGAGAATCCCGGACAAATAGAGATATGGAATGTTACCGATCCTGTTAATGTAAAAGAGATAGAAACGCAAGTATCCGGTTCTTCGGTTTTATTCCGGCTTCCTACCGATAGTTTACTTGAGTTTCATGCATTTAATGGGCAGTCATTCTATTCCCCTGAGTTTTCAGATATGATCTCAAACCAGAATTTGCATGCTTTTACTCCGCCGGATTTGCTGATAATTTCTTATCCTGATTTCATAGACCAGGCACAACAGGTGGCATCCTTTCATGAGGAGGCGGATGGAATGAGTGTAGGCGTATTTTCTACGGATGAAGTGTACAATGAGTTTTCTGCCGGAAAGCAGGATATTACAGCCATAAGAAATTTTGTGCGTTACCTGTGGACTCAACCGGGCTGGGAAAATAAACCCGCTTATGTTTTGCTTTTTGGTGATGCTTCTTACGATTATAAAGACAGAATAACAAACAATACCAACTTTGTGCCGACTTATGAATCTGATGCATCAGCCAATGTCGTAAATTCTATAGCTTCTGATCGCTATTTTGGGTTGCAGGATATGGATGATCCTTCCGGCGATTCCCTTCCGGTAGCTGTTGGACGAATTCCGGTGAAAACTCCTTATGAGGCGGAAGCTGCCGTAAACAAATTGATGACTTATTATTCGCTAAATTCATTGGGTGCGTGGAAAAATGAGTTTATGTTTATCGGTGATAAGGGCGATAATAATTTACACATGCATTACACGGAGATTTTGAGCGATACGCTGGTTTCCCTGGCACCTGTTCTGAACAATACAAAATGTTATCTCGATTTTTATGAACCCGTTGGAAACCAAAACCCGGAATCGGAAAAAATAATCAACGATAAAATGGACAAAGGTGTGTTTTACGTTAATTATACCGGGCATGGCGGACCGACACAACTGGCAAAAGAAGATATCGTCAACAGCGAAACGGTTTCCGGCTGGACTAACAGCGACTACCTTCCTTTTTGGGTGATGGCTTCGGGCGGTGTGGCGCATTATGACGACCCAGAAATGGTTTCTCTGGCAGAGCAAATGACATTAAAAGAGGGGGGCGGAGCCATCGCGTGTATCGGAAATTCAAGGCCAGCATTTGCACACACAAATTTTGTACTGAACCTTGAATTAATAAACAGGCTGCTTGGGACCGAAACACAAGACGATGTGCGTTTGGGCGATTTGGTCACTCACCCGGGAGACTTGGCTAATGCAGAAAGATGGGCCTTAATTGGTGACCCGGCATTAAAGATTCCTTTCCCGGAGTTTAATGTGCATACTACAACCTTAAATGGTGTTAATATTGAAGAATTCACGGATACGATTGCGCCAGGTGATCTGCTAACATTTAAAGGACTCATCACAGATAAAAGCAACGGCAATATTCAGCTTGGTTTTAGCGGAACCGTAGATTTGAAAATATATGCACCGCCGTATATTCGTCCTACACTGGGTAGCCAGGGTGCTCCCGTAATGGATGTGATAGTGCAGGATAGCGTGCTGGTTGTTGGTACGACTGAAGTTGTTAACGGAGCTTTTAACATAGAAGTAAGTTTGCCGTCAGCCTATTACGAGGATTTCGGTCAGTTGAAATTATCATGGTATGCCGATAACGGTGAAACCGATGCTAGCGGATATTATACGGGTACTGTGTTTGGCGGTGAACCCAATGGTGTTGGCGAGTTTAATGGGCTGGCTGACCAGATCAGAGTTTATCCTTCGCCATTTACCGACTACGTTCATATCCGACTACCGGATATAAATGCAGGTTCTGTCAGTTTTACCGTATTTAACCTGACGGGATCGAAGGTTTATTCAGGACAAATTGATGCACGTATCAGTAATGCGCAGATCAATTTGCAGCACCTAACCAAAGGGATGTATATGTTACGTATCGGTAGCGACAAGTTTGTAAAAAGTTTTAAAATACTGAAAAACTGATTTTCGGTTGCGTAAATCATTGACTAATTAGCACGAGAATATTTTACGCATCTTGGTTCTACCGCTTCCCTTGCCAAAATAAAAAAGCGTAGTTAAAACTACGCTTAGCACTTATGTCATTCCACTGGCGTGCAGATGCTTCGCATACCTTGTATGTATCATGCTACTTCCCAAACAGTTCGTTCAGTTTATCTCCAATGGCTTTCCGATATTTCTTAATATCAGATTTCTTTACTTTTTTAAGTTCTTTCTCCAACTCGTTATATTTCTTTCGTGCTCTTGCCCCGAGGTTGGGAATGATGCGCTCCGTCAAATCTTCTTTGGTGTCTTTCAGGGCAACGGTCAGCGTTTCGATATCAATTTCCCGCAACAGTTTTTTAATGGCTGAGTCCGACATGTCTTTAATATCGTCAAAGTTCAGCTCTTTGCCTTTCTCCAGCGCTTTCTTAACTTTTTTTGTTGCTGCTTTTGTAGTTTTCTTCACGGCTTTTTCCGCTTTCTCCGACATGCTGCTTACGGCCTCTTTAATATCTTTCAACTCTTCATCCACATGCACTCCTTCATTTTCCACACGGATCGTGAAATCCGATAACACGTTCATATAATTGATAAATGCATCGTACGGATTACCATAAGGATTGAAGTATTTATGTACATCCCCGTCGGAGAACCATTTAGTGGACATGTAATAGAAGTGGTCGGATGTCTGCAGGTAAAGCCAGTCGCGTTGGATATCCGGTTTGCTGATATTTTTCACTTTGCCGTGCAGGGCATTCAGTTTGTCGAACGCTTCCTTTTGTAGGTCGTTACCCAGCCAGGCGGTAATGTCTCTTTCTTCGTCGGCCCACGAAATAGGGTAGGGGACGTGCACAGGAGCAACCGGTTGCAGTTGTTTCCCTAATTCTTTGGGAGTAGCAAATTTCAAGTCTGTATTTTTATAAATGGCACCCGGTAGTGCGGCCATAAAATCAAAAATACCTGTTTCCTCCCATTGATGCTCGCCAAAAGTTTCGTAGTCCATAAACAGGTTGACCACTTCATCTTTTTTATCCAGTTCGTTCAGCCAGCGGGTGAATTTATTCGTTGTCAGAGGCCATTCGTTCCAACCCTGGTTTGAGAAGCGGAACGCAATATCATCGCTGAGCCGGAAATTTTTGAGCAGCAGCTTAAGATTGGGATTGATAGCATTGGTGTACAGCATATTCGGGCTGCGCCATCCCAACACGTGCTTGGCTCCTTCGGTCAGCATCACATCGAAGCCCATACTGGCAACGGTAGCTCCAATTTCATCCGAATAGATCAGCTCGGTGTTCCGGAATGTGGTCGGCTTTTGTCCGAAAAGTTCTTCCACTTTTTGTGCATGCATCTGTACCTGGCGAATAAACTCATCCTTATCTTTTAACGAGCTGAGTGAATGGGCATACGTTTCGGCCAGAAACTCCACATTACCGGTTTTTGCCAGTTCCTGAAAACTTTTCAGCGCTTCGGGCGCATACGCCTCGAATTGCTCAAGCGCCATGCCCGACAGGGAAAAGCTTACCTTAAAAGCCGATCCGTATTCTTTGATCAGCTTCAGAAGTAACTTATTCATGGGCAGGTAGCTTTTCTGAGCTACGCGCTGCATGATCGAGCTGTTAGCGAACTCATTGTAATAATCGTGGTTCAGGCCAATATCAAAGAACCGGTAAGTCCTTAATCTGTAGGGCTGATGCACCTGGAAATATAAACAAATGGATTTCATATCTTTTTAACTGTTTTTCTTTCGTTTTATATTGTTTTACCGGAACGCTGTTTCGTATACCATTTTTACGTTAAAGGCAGCGTTTTCCCATTTCAGGTTTTCCACTTCTTCTTTCCCGTATTTTTTAAATGTTTCCGACAGCGCATCGTAGTTGCACAATCCGTAAATCGAGTCGGCCATGGCATCCACATCCCAGAAGTCGATCTTCAACGCGTGTTTCAGAATCTCGGAAACGCCAGACTGTTTGGAAATAACCACCGGTACATTGATCCGCATAGCTTCGAGCGGCACGATACCAAAAGGTTCGGAAACCGATGGCATTACAAACACATCACTCAGCGCGAACATGTGGTTTACATCATCTCCTTTTAAAAATCCCGTAAAATGGAACTTGTCGGCAATCTTCAGGGCCGCCACCCGTTCGATCATTTTGTGCAACAGGTCGCCCGATCCGGCCATAACAAAACGAATGTTGGGGTCTTTCTGCAGGATTTTATAAGCAGCTTCAATAAAGTACTCAGGGCCTTTTTGGTAAGTAATTCGTCCCAGAAATGTAACCACTTTCTCTTTTACATTTTTTTTGATGGCTTGCGTTTCTTTCGATTTTACCGGTTCCACAGCATTGTACACGGTAACCACTTTATCCGGGTTGATACCATAACGATTTATAACCGTGTTTCTGGTCAGGTTGCTGACCGCGATTACCATGTCGGCGGCTTCCATCCCTTCTTTCTCGATGCCATACACAATCTCGTTATAGTCTTCACCGGTTCTGTCGAACTCAGTAGCATGAATGTGTACCACCAATGGTTTCCCGGATGCTTTTTTTGCAGCAATGCCGGCAGGATAGGTCAACCAGTCGTGGGCATGGATAATGTCATAGTCCTCTTTCTGTGCAACTGCCGAAGCAATTAGTGCATATCGTGCTACTTCTTCCATCAGGTTGGTACCGTATTTACCTGAAAACTGATACCGCCTGGAGAATACGTTACTGGTAAACTCCTGACCGCTTTTTTTGTTTTTCTCCACCACCTTTTCAAAATCTTCGGGCGCCACATACGGGATAATGTTGGATCCGATCTCCATATATTTTACCCTGCTCCAGAACTCTTTGTATTCCTTATCTTCCAGGTCGAACATCACATCGCTGGCATTGACCAGCCGCACTGCCTGCTCGTCTTCATCGCCATAAGCCCGGGGAACCACAAAGAGCACGTCAACGCCGTGTTTCGCCAATCCTTTGGTGAGTCCAAAACAGGCAGTGCCCAAACCTCCTGAAATATGTGGCGGGAATTCCCAGCCGAACATAAGTATTCTCATAACTATCCTTTCGCAGATTTTCGTTTCATATATTTCAAATAATCATCCAGATTATCGAGCATCCATTTGATACGCAGCAACTCGGCAATATTCCATGCTTGTGAGATAGCGCCACCGGCTTTGTACGGTGGATCTCCATTGTAAACCTCCGAAATTGTCCCGATACCGGCCTCACTCATCACTTCCTCGAATGCATCAAACATGGATTGAACACGTTTCCGGGCACTCTTGCCATACAGTCGGAATTGAGCATCGGCAAAAGCACCGAGCAACCACGGCCACACCGTTCCCTGGTGATAGGCCAGGTCACGCTCTTCCTGGTTCCCGAAATAAGTCCCCTTATAGGCGGGATTCTTCGGCGAAAGCGTCCGTAAGCCGCGCGGTGTTAAAAGTTCCTGTTGCACGATGTTCAGCACAGAGCTTTTGATCTGCTGCTCAACAGGAGAATAAGGTAATGAGACGGCCAACAGCATATTCGGCCGTACCGCCCAGTCTTTGTTTGCTTCCGTTACATAATCGGCCAGGTAAGCTTTTTGTTGGTCCCAGAAAGCTTCTTTAAACGACTGACGGAATTTTTCCGGCCAGTTTCCCCATTCCTTAACAAAAGATTTGTTGTTGTTTTCTCTGGCAAGTTCAAGCGTATAACACAGGGCGTTGTACCATAATGCGTTGATTTCAACGGCATAGCCCAATCTGGGTGTAACCGGTTTGCCATGAACAATGGCATCCATCCAGGTGACTGCTTTACCAGGTTCGCCCGAATAAAGTAAACCATTATCATGCATTTTAATGTTATTCAGAGTGCCCCTGGCAAATTGATCGATAATACCCGTCATATGCTTGCCGTAATTTTTCCAGATATCCTTCTTCTCGCCGGTCATCAGTTCGTATTGCTGCAAAGACCAAAAAAACCAAAGGGAAGCATCCACCGAGTTATAGGTGGCATGATCACCTTGTCCCAGATTTGGAAAGAGGCCATTGCGCAGCTCACTCAACATGGACTTCATTACCTCTTTAAACTCTTTTATTTTGCTCTGTGTGAGTGTTAAGCCGGGAAGGGCAACAAATGAATCGCGGCCCCAGCGGCCGAACCAGGGAAAGCCAGCGATGATCTCCGTCCGTTTGTTAATCCTTACAATGAACTCATCTGCAGCATTGGCCAGGCAATTCTGGTAGCTGTTTCTTGGGGTTCTTCGCTTTACCTCATCCTTAAAAGCTTTGTTAAATCCGGCAGGACTTTTTTCTTCCAGGCCTGCTGAGATCACAACAGACTCTCCTTTTTTCATACTGACTTCAAAATATCCCGGAACAAATAAGTCTTCGGTATGTTCATAGCCTCTTTCAAGTTCTCTGATGTACTCAATATTGTAATGCCAGTCGGGTACGTGGATGTATCTAGGCTTTTTCGAAAATTGCATATACACATGCGAATATCCCTGGTACATCTGCCATCGTGCACCGTTAGCCACATCTTTATATTTGGTTTCGACGTACGTATTTGCTTTAGACAGGCTGTGTACGTTCCGGTAAGCCAGAAAAGGCTTTATCCGCAGAGTAACCGATCGTGAGGCTTGCACCAGCGTATACCTTACTAAAAGACGGTCCTCACGGCTGGTGTAAATATATTCTTTGGTGAATACGACACCGCCAACACGGTAAACAAGTAGGGAATTCGGTTCTGATTCAAATTCCCTTAAATATTTATGGCCTTTGGGCTCAGAAACACCTCCGGGGAACATGCGCATGCTCAGATGATATTCGTAGTCGTTCTCAATAATAGACTCGTCAATAGTGGAGAGAAGTACATGATTTTTGTCATCAATCAGTGGTTGGGGAACTACAAGCAAACCATGATATTTACGTGTGTTGGTAAATATAATGGTGGACGAAGCATAACTTCCGGCTCTGTTGGTACGAAGCAACTCCCGGTCAAGTGAGAATTTTAAGTTGACAAGCTGCGTTTTGTCGAAATTTATATAGCTCATTTTCTATTTGTTACACATTTAAAACGAAGGTAGACTTCTTTTGTCTGCAAAAATAAGTTGAATGATACTTGGTATTGCGCCTGCTAAGTTAACAAAACTTAAAATAATTCTAAAATAACGGGGTTTTAATA
>DGOT01000067.1 GCA_002389465.1 Bacteroidales bacterium UBA4459
TGTTACCCGAAAGCATGCACTTACGGGTGAAGGGAACATTGATGCCCGCATCATGTTTGTTGCACTTTCGCCTGGCGTAAAAGAAGATTTATATAATAAAGTGTTTATTGGCCCCTCCGGACAAGTTTTTAATAAATTGTTACAGTCAGCCGGAATTCAGCGGAAATTGGTTTTTATGACCAATCTGATTAAATGTATGTTGCCGAATAATCGCAAACCCAAAATGAGTGAAATTAAATTGTGTAGTCAATTTCTGGTCGAAGAAATTTCCTTGATTCAACCTGAAGTTATCGTACCTTTAGGTTATTATGCCGGACGAGCGATTCTACAAAAATATCATATTGATCTGTTGGAACCACAGGGGAGTAGTGCAAAAGTGGAATTTGGTAAATTAATGATTTTAAAGGGCCAAAAAATATATCCTTTATCCCATCCCGCATCACTTTTGTATAATCCGTCTTATGAACCCGATACCGTGGAGAAATATAAAAAATTAGCTACTTTTTTGTAAGATGGCAAATGAGTATAGAAATATTTGCATTATGCACATATGTGCATTATATTTGTAATAATTATATATTATGCCAAGACCGCAATTTAATAGAATCGTACATGAACCACCTCTCTATTCCGATTTCAAACCAATCGGAGTAAGAGCTCGGAATCTGGAACAAATTGTTTTGACACTGGATGAATTTGAAGCCTTTCGACTGGCTGATCAATTGGGTTTTTCACATGCATTAGCAGCCAATGAGATGGAAATATCCCGTTCTACTTTTTCCCGGTTAATTGAAAAGGCAAGGAAAAAAGTTGCTGATTTTATAATACAGGGGAAGGCCCTTACAATAGGAGGGGGCACGGTTCATTTCAGGGTGAATATTATCCAATGCAAAGATTGTGGACATATGTTTAAAACAAATTTTAAGGAATCCATTACAGAATGTCCGTCATGTCATTCAAAGAGTATAGTAAATCTAGCTGGAGGTTTTGGTCATGGTAAATGTTGTATTTAAAAATTAAAAAAATAGGAGGTAATTATGCCAAGAGGTGACAGAATGGGTCCATCAGGTGAAGGACCTACAACAGGAAGAGGGATGGGTTATTGCGTCGGCAATGATCATCCTGGTTATATGAATTCATTTTCGAACAGGGGTGGGGGATATGGAAGGCGATTCCAAGGTGGCCCGGGTTATGGCCGGGGTGCTGGTTTTGGGTTCAGAGGTGGTTATGGAAGTTCTAACCCTGGAAATATTTCTGATGTATCCGAAAAGACCTTGATTGAAAATGAGATAAGGATTCTCAAAGACCAATTGTCCGCTCTTGAAGATCGGCTTTCCAAAACCGAAGAGAAATAGCTAAAACAAATTTCAAGCATTATGAACAAGTTTGGAAAAGGTATGGGTCAGGGTCAAGGATCCGGCCCTGGTACCGGACAGGGTCAGGGCTCTGGCGCTGGTGGCGGACGGGGCCGTAATAAGGGTGGAGCTTATGGCACAGGTGGATTTTGTATTTGCACAAAGTGTGGCGAAAAAATTTCACATCAGCAGGGGATTAAATGCACTTCCCTAAAATGTCCTGAATGTGGACATACTATGATAAGAGAAGAGATGGTTCAGGATAAGAAATAAATCTTCTTTTATGATTATGATTTGAATTTTCAGATATGCAGGTTGAACTCTAAAACATTGTATCATGAAAAATTTAATAAATCTATTTGATCAGATAAATTGGGAAAAGGCAGATAATTATCCCGAGGGTACATTCAAGAAAACCTTAAGAGATGAAGATGGAGCCAAGACAATTTTGCTAAGACTACCAGCTGGATTTAGCATGGAGCTGCATTCTCATATAACAGCGGAACAACACTTTGTACTTAAAGGGGCCTATACAAATGAGGGTATAACATATCACGAAGGTTCCTACCAGTTTTTTAATGCTCGTGAAGAGCATGGCCCCTTTACTTCTAAAGATGGTGCCCTGGTTCTGGTTGTATGGGATCCTTACAAGACAGCCGAATAGCCGATGATTGCTGAAGCAGGCGATGTCTTCAGAAAGGCCATTATGATAACCGGTTTTGTTTTTGTAATGATGCTNNGGCATACTCAGTTCCTGGGAAATAGATGGAAACAATACATTGTTGCTGCAATGCTTGGTGTTATACCTGGTTGCCTGGGGGTTTTTACCGCAGTTTCACTCTTTTCTCACAGGTTAATATCTTTTGGCGCAATCGTTACGGCCATGATAGCAACCAGTGGTGATGAGGCTTTTGTAATGCTTGCGATGTTTCCTCAAAAAGCACTGTTATTAACGGCTCTGATTTTAGGTATCGGTATTATAGCAGGATATGTTACTGACAGGATCCCTTTTTCTGATAAATTCATGAGCAGGTTTTCTGAAAGCAATTTTCCTTTGCATGATGAAGAGCAATGTAAATGTTTCCAGAGAGAGAGATTTTTATCAAACATCATTAAACCATCTAATTACCGGGCGGCACTAATGATCATTGTGTTATCACTTATTATTGCAACCGCTACAGGTCTGATTGCTGGAGAAGCAGAGATGTGGATGAAGATGACCCTGATACTTGCCATCACATTTTCGCTTTTTATTGTGACCAGTGTGCCTGAACATTTTTTGATGGAACATTTATGGGATCATATTGTAAAGAGACACGTCCTGAAAATATTTCTCTGGACTTTTGGGACCCTCCTGGCCGTCCATTTTTTATTGCATTTCATTGATGTTCAGTCGTGGGTTACAAATAATTTATTGATAATGCTTCTGTTAGCAGTATTCATAGGAATGATCCCTGAATCGGGCCCACATTTGATTTTTGTTACGCTGTTTGCCGGGGGAATGATTCCGTTTAGTATACTCCTGGCCAGTTCA
>DGOT01000290.1 GCA_002389465.1 Bacteroidales bacterium UBA4459
CGCAAACGGTAACCATTCATAACGCTATCCGATGGAGCACATTCAGCAAAAGCTGAACTTTTTCTTTCCATGCTATGCATTCTCAATAAAAAGCAAATGTGCTCCATCAACGATTAAAAGAATAATATGGTCTTTTGCAGGAGGCTTTATATTAATTGTAGGTGCGCGCATGGCAGGAGGCTGTACAAGTGGACATGTTTTGTAGGGGGTATGCAACTTGCCATAAGTAGTTTATTATTTGCTGTATTTACATTTGCAGGACTTTTAATAACAGGTAAATTATTCTATAAGAATAACCAATAAAAACGAGAGCTTAACTTAAGTAGTGCATTTGACAGTAAGAGGTAAACATCAACCAGGTTAAGTCCTGTTTTCATGTACAACATGTCCCTTTAACTTTATATAGCATGCGCCTTAACGAACAAGCCGGTAAATTCAGATTCTGAATTGAACTCGTTTTAGCATGGTGTGGTTTGATAAAGCGAAAAACGAAGAAAAAAATATTGGAAGAAACCAGTACAGGAAGTTTGACATTAGTTGGTATATTTACCCATTGTTCTAAAATTACAAACTATGAAAAAGATTTTGTTCATCCTCTTATTTCTGATTGGTGGTTACACAGCACAGTCGCAAGTTCTGATATCCCTTCTGCTGGGCGACAAATTAAATTCCGATGGCCTTGAGTTTGGGTTGGAAGGTGGTATTAACTGGACAAACATATCCGGCATGGAAACGAAGAATTTTGCCCGAAAGTGGAACCTGGGCTTCTATTTTGACATTCGCATGAAGAACCAATGGTTTCTGTATACCGGCGTGCTTGTAAAAGCAAGTATGGGGGTTGATAAACTTACTGATGATGACCTGTCTTTCCTTCAGGTAACTATTTATCAGGATTTTGACGACCCCACAAAGCGCATGGAAGGCGATTACAACCAGAAGTTGAGCTATTTTCTGGTACCGGCACTTGCCAAATACAAGTTCTAAAACAATTTATATGTGGAAGCAGGCCCCCAATTTGGCCTTATGTATAAATCATGGATCGAATTCAGATCCGATATTGAAGGGAAGGATGCTACTATTAAAGAGTACAACAAAGATCAGATAAACAAATTAGATGTAGGCATGATGGCAGGCTTTGGGTATACGCTGTTTAAAGGAACAGGCTGGACCTTCGGCGTCAAATATTACTATGGATTTGTAAATGTTTACAAAGACCGGAAAGGGACAAAGAACAGCTCCATCTTTGTAAAGATGAACATCCCCATTGGCGCCGGAGAGGTAGCACAGAAGAAAGCTGCCGAAAAAGCGGCGAAAAAGAAAGCTAAAAAAGAGGAAAGAGCATTGGAAAAAGAAAAAAAAGGACAATGATCGGTGCGCTCCTGCCCGGGTTTTTAAGTATCTTCGTAGTCAGTAACTTAAAATTCCAAAGAAATGGACCAATTACCGCACCAATTCACTGATATGATCATCTGGCTGTTACCCCTTATCATTGTTCTTTCTCTGTGGGAGATTGTTTGGAAACTGATCGCTATGTGGAAATCTGCCCGAAACAATGACCTCGCCTGGTTTATCCTCATTGCTGTTTTTAACACCGCTGGTATTTTACCGATTATTTACATCTTAACGCACAGGGAAAAACCGGCTGTCAACCAACCATAACATACCAGACATCATTGCATATACATCCTGAATAAATGTTTCAGGAGATCAACTTTATATTCACTTAAAAGTACTATAGCTATGAGCCATCTTGACAACACACGCTACAATCAGGGACCTAACGAAACACTTTACACCTTTGCCGGTTATCCATCCATTAAAATTTATAAATCGGAAACCGGCAGCGCCTGGGCCAACCATCTTTTATTCGGCGATTACATCCGCATTAAAAGTCTGGATATAGTCAACGGCCGGGTAAAAGCCAAAAGCCGCAACCGTAACGGTTGGGTGAAAGTGAATGAAATACAGAGACAGCGTGTGCTGGAAGTTAATTTTGTGGATATCGGCCAGGGCGACGGCTGCCACATCGTTACACCTGACGACCAGCATATAATTGTCGATGCCGGTATGACCGACAATATGAACCGCTACCTGACCTGGCGGTTTTATCTTTACTATAAGACAAAGCCGTTGCCTTTTCCGTTTATCTCTGTTATAAGCCACTCCGACAAAGATCATTACAAAGGATTTCAGCAGGTATTCGACAATAAATGCATCCGTTTTTCGCATGTGTACCATAACGGCCTGGTGGAGCGCCCGGGTCCGGAACCGCTGGGAACTAAAGAAAACGGATACATCACCGGGCTGGTTGAAACCAACGACCAGATGAATGTACTGCTGTCGGATGCAAACAACAGGACAGGAACGCGCTCCACCTACTGCAAAACCCTTTATAAGGCACTCAAAGCCAACCCGAATATCCGGTTTGAGTCGCTGGCAAGAAAAGACGAATTTATGGAAGGGTTTTCTGACAACAACCGAATTAACGATCAGGAATTCAGCATTAAGATTCTGGGTCCGGTCACCAAAGAAGTAAATGGAAAAGATGCGCTGAAGTCTATCAGCAACCTGGGAAAGGACAAAAACGGGCACTCCGTCATCATCAAAGTACACTATGGCAAAGCAAGCATTTTATTAGGTGGCGATGTGAATACCGAATTCGGCGAGATCTTGCATCATTATTACGAGCAAAATAACATACTTGATGAGTTAAAAGTAGATGTGGCCAAAGCCTGTCATCACGGGAGTAACCATTTTTATTATAAATTCATCGAAGACATCAATTCAGCTGCCACGGTCATCTCTTCCGGCGATGACGAAAGCTATGCTCACCCGCGCCCGGATGCCATCGGAGCCTTTGGCAAGTGCGGCTATGGTGTCAAGCCGCTGGTATTTTCTACCGAACTGGCCCGGTCGAACAAAGAAATAACGTTCGGTAAGCTGGAAACCATCGCCAAATATTTCGGCACGATCAAAACAAAGAAAGAGGAGATCAAAGCTTTGAAGGAGGCCGGGCAAAGCGCAGACAGCGAAGAAATAAAAAAACTAAAAAAGAAGATCACCGACCTGAACAAAAAGATCAACTCGTTCGCCACCAAATTCGGCATGATTAACCTTCGTACCGATGGCAAAAAAATGATCATTGCACAGAAATACGAACGCGACTCTGCTTCCGGAAAATGGGACATCCACCAGCTGGAGTACTCGGAGGCAACCAAGCGGTTTGAGTTAAAAGAGTAGTACTATATTTGTGTATAACAACGCAATAAACAATTGATATGATCGTAAACAAAACAAGTTTGGCCATGGCCCTGTTTCTGGTCACAAGCATGCTCTCCTTCGGGCAAAATCAAAACATATCAAACGGCACCGTTTTCGACGGAGAGCCTTACCTCGCTGTCAACCCGGCCAATGCCCGGCATATGGTTGTAGCCTGGATGGGTTATGTTCCCTTTAACTACATAGCCATCAAAACACGTGTTACGTTTGACGGTGGCGCTACATGGAGTACCGTTCATCCCCTTCCGCATGTTAATCCGGCATATGGCTCGGCCGATCCTTCGCTGGCATTTGACAGCCAGGGACAGGTGTTTTTGTCGTTCATTGATTATAAAGCGGATTTGGATTCGGGTGCCGTTTATGTGGTTCAATCCGAAGACGGCGGTTTGAGCTGGGGTGATCCCGTCGAGGTGATCAACGCCCATTCCGACCCCGACAAATACCCGGTGGACCGGCCATGGATAAGCATTGACCGTTCAGGAAACAGCAACGATGGCAACATCTACATCACAACCATGCCCCCCAAAGTATTCGGTCCGTTGCCGCCACCCTATCATCCTTATTTTACCTCTTCCACAGATGGCGGAGAATCCTTCAACCATTGGCGCTATCTTGACACCATCAACTGGCTGGCCGGAAATTTTATTCCCCAGCCCGTTGCCACCAATTGTGTTTCGACCGATGGGGTTTTTTATGCCATTTATCCCAGCTACGTCATCTCGCAAAACCTGTATGCGCAGTTTATCCTTGCGGCTTCCACCGATGCGGGAAACAGTTTTTCTTATCATTCGGTGTATGAATCGGGTGAAGGCGTTACCGACACACTGGCAAAAAAAGGGTACCTTGTAAGATCGAATCCGGCAGATGCCGACCACCTTGTGTTTTTCTTCCTGAACAAGCCTTATGGAGACATTGACATTTTTATGACGGAGAGTTTCGACAAAGGCGTAAATTGGTTGGAACCGGTCAGGATAAACGATGACCCACCCGGTAATAAACGAATGCAGGATCTTGTGTGGGCAGGTTTTGACGGTGACGGCGATCTGGCCGTGACGTGGCGCGATCGGAGAAACGGAGCCGATTCTACGTACGAGACAGCTTCAGAAATATGGGGGGCCATAAGACTGAAAAACACTACTTCTTTCTCTTCCAATTTCAGAATATCCGATACACTAATAGCTTACGACACCATTCTGGCATATTCGGGCAACGACTTTATGTGCATGCAACTGGCAGATGATACTCTGAATGCCGTGTGGGGCGACACCCGTAATGGAAAACTGAATATCTGGTTCCAGCGTACATCGCTCGAAGGCGTGCTTTCATCGGTGAACCAAATTGCTGCCGAACAACTTCCTACGGCTCTTGTTTACCCCAATCCGTTTAGTTCAGATATTATTGTGGAAGCGGATGATATCAAACAGATAATCGTTTTCGACCAAAGCGGCAAAATTGTTTTCTCGCAGGCATATAGCACAAAAAGAAACCAAAGGCTTGTCAACCTCAACCATCTTCCCGACGGAATTTTTTTCCTACACGTATCAACAGTTAACGGTATGGCAACTAAAAAGATATACAAAAAGCAGGGTGTTTCGCATTAAGACAGCGCTTTCCTTCTCTGTAAATCTGTTGTATCTTTGATCATAATTAACACACTGATGATGCAAGATTTTCCTGTTTTGACTCTACCTGCACTACTGAGCCGGTCGGTGGAAAAATACACCGATTTACCCGCTGTTGCTTTTGTTGATGAAACACCTCTCACTTATATGGAGTTTGACAAACGAAGGCTGGCCGTTGTTGCCATGCTCGAAAAAATGGGCCTGCAACAGGGCGATCGGCTGGCACTTCTGAGCGCCAATATGCCCAACTGGGGGATCGCCTATTTTGCCATCGTTTCCATGGGTGCCATAGTAGTGCCGATACTACCCGATTTCAGTACCAGCGAGATCGAAAATGTCCTGACACATTCGGAAGCAAAAGCCATTTTTATTTCCACAAATCTGAAAGCTAAAATTGAAAGTTTACAACCCGACACTTTGGCACACCGCATTCTTATTGATGATTTTTCACTGCTGGAAACAACAGGAAAGAACATTCAGTTTAAAGAAGATGTACAATCGAAAAAAGAATACAAAGTTTCCGAAGAGGACCTGGCCGCCATTATTTATACATCGGGCACTACAGGTAAATCAAAGGGAGTGATGTTGACGCATAAAAATATCAGTTCCAATGCTATGGCCAGCCGGAATGTTCAGGAAATTGTTCCCGGCGACCGCTTTTTATCCGTGTTACCGCTGTCGCACACTTATGAAAACACCATTGGCTTTATTTTACCTCTGATCAACGGGGCAAGTATCTTCTATATAAAAAGACCACCCACACCGGCTGTTTTGTTACCGGCACTGAAAAGCGTGCGACCCACACTGATGCTAACGGTGCCGCTTATCATCGAAAAAATATACCGAAGTAAAGTGTTACCGGCTTTTAAAAAGAATTGGCTGGTCAAAACATTATATGCTACACCACCTATACGCAAAAAGATGAATGAAGTAGCCGGAAAAAAACTGATGAAAACATTCGGCGGCGAACTGAAATTTTTCGGTATCGGAGGTGCCAAACTCGACAAGACTGTGGAAAAGTTCCTGCGCGAAGCCAAATTCCCCTATGCCATCGGCTATGGACTTACCGAAACCTCACCCTTACTGGCCGGCGTTAACCCGCTGCACACTAAACTTCAGTCAACAGGACCGCCACTGGAAGGTGTTACGTTAAAAATTCATAATCCGGGAAAATTTACCGGAGAAGGTGAAATCTTAGCCAAAGGTCCGAATGTAATGAAAGGATACTACAAGGAACCCGAACTTACTCGTGAAGTAATGACGGAAGACGGCTGGTTTAAAACAGGCGACCTGGGCATATTGGACGACACCAACTACCTGTTCATCCGCGGGCGCAGTAAAAACGTAATTATCGGGCCGGGTGGCGAGAACATTTTTCCCGAAGATATCGAATCGGTCATCAATAATTTCAAACATGTGGCCGAGTCGCTGGTTATCCAGCAAAAAGGAAAACTGGTAGCGATGGTCCATTTCAACCGCGAAGAGATTGAAGAGAAATACCAAACGCTGAAAGAAGATGTTTCGGAGAAATATGATGAACTCAGGAAGGAACTTCAGGAATATGTGAACACACGGGTGAGCAAATTCTCTAAAATTCAGGAGGTGATCCTGCAGAAAGAGGAGTTTGTGAAGACAGCCACTAAAAAGATCAAACGATTTTTATATGCCAAAACATCATCTGCTTAATGGCAATGAAAAGAAAGTTGAGACGTTATGAAGAAAAACAACACCATTGAACCGAATAATATTTCTTCTTCTCACTATCTTAATTGTTTCCTGCAACAAAAATAGCGACCCGGGAACACCCTCCGGAATAGACCTCCGGCAGGAAATGCGTGACTTTGTGACGGGCATCAGTGCTTACGCCAGGTCCTATGACAGCAATTTTATTGTTATTCCGCAAAACGGTATTGAGCTGATATCGGTCAACGGTGAAGCTGACGGACCGCTGAGCACAGCCTATGCGCAAGCAGTTGACGGACACGGGCAGGAAGACCTGTTTTATGGGTACAAGCACGATGACCAGGAAACACCTGTTAACGACAACCAATATTTGCGATCATTTCTCGACAAATCAAAAATCGCAGGCAATATCATTCTGGTTACCGATTATTGCTCTACCCACTCCAAAATGGATCATTCCTACACACAAAACCACAATGCCGGATACATATCGTTTGCTGCCGATCACCGGGAGTTGGACAATATTCCCGACCACCCAAATCCAATTACCGGAGAAAATGACCGCTCCATACACACACTGGCGGATATTTCTAATTTCCTCTACCTGATCAACCCGGAGCATTACAGTTCAAAAGCAGCATTTATCCACACTGTAACTGCCACCAACTACGATCTGCTGATCATGGATCTGTTTTTTCACGACAATACGCTCTTCTCTGCTGATGAAATAGAGCAATTGAGAAGCAAGACCAACGGGGGAAAACGTTTGGTTGTTTGCTATATGTCGATAGGCGAAGCCGAAGATTACCGGTACTACTGGCAAGCCGGGTGGAGTAGCGGGAACCCTTCGTGGCTGGGCACCGAAAACCCGGATTGGGAAGGAAACTATAAAGTAAAATATTGGGAAAAGGAATGGCAGGGTATCATTTTCGGAAATGACGACTCATACCTCAAAAAGATTATTAACTCCGGCTTTGACGGTGTTTATCTCGACATTATTGATGCCTTCGAATATTACGAATAAGCTGCCCGAAACCTAAAAGTTATTAAGGCTCAGCGTGCTCATCATCTTAATATGATTATCGCTATATTTACCCAAACAATTTCCGATGAATAAAGCAGGCAAAATAACCCTTCTCATTCTGGGCATCCTTATTGTCCTTGTTGTCCTGCTAAGCGTTTTTCGTGGTTCAGTTATAGGCTATATTCTTAAAAAAGTAGTATCGGAAAGGTCGAACGGAAAAGTGGAGTTGATACTTGATTCATTTCATATGAACATCATTAACCGTCATATGTCGGTCAAAAACCCAACCTTACAGTTCACAGACTTGTACATGGATGAACAAAAAAGTATCAGGATAAATAAACTGGCTTTTAAAAAAATTGAGATTGACAAACTGAATGTCTGGTCGCTGATATTTGAACAGGATATTATTGCCAGCCTCTTTTTGATTGAAAAACCCGTGTTTTGGCTTTCGGAGGAGGGCGTTGGAAACAAATCGAGCTTTCATCCCGAGAAACTCATCAAAGCCCTAAATCAGAACCCGGATGTTTTCTCCGGAATTAAGATCAGGATTCATGATATAGAAATTCATTACGGCTCGATTATGCTTTCGGAATACGCCACACCCGATATTGACCCCGGGCTGGTAGATTTTACCATCCTGCTGGAACATTTTGACACACATCCTGACTCGGCAGTAAATCCAAACCGGATTTTATACTCAGATGAATTCTGGCTTAAACTGCGTCATCTGAAAAAAGAATTAAAATCGGGGTATGCATTGAGTATTGATTCTGCCTTATTCAGCTCCCGGCATCGCGACCTGATTATTGATGGTGTTTCGCTACAGCCCGGGCCTAAAATCGCCGGGAAAAACAATATCGGCATACAAGCCCGAAAACTTGCTTTTAACAATATTGGGCTGAATGAGATAAGAGGTTTGGACGACCTGAATTTACGTTCGGTTGTCCTTTCTGAGGGTGTTCTCGTTAACTATGCAAATAAAGTCGCGCACGTACACGACACGACTGAAAGTAATGCAAAAGGTGTTAATCAGCTTATCAAAGTTTTATACGATTTCAGGCTCGATTCTATTTCTATCAGCAATTTTGACTACTACTACATCAGCAACAAAACCGACACCTTGCTTGCCGTTGATGAAATCGACTTTCTGATAACCGGCATGCTGATTGACTCCGCTATGTTCCAGGATCTTTTCTGGAATTTACACTACGATGACATTCTGTTGCATACGGGTTCTTTTTCCACCGACGGGCTTATTCCCGGTTACACTTTGGATTACAACAGTCTTTATTATTCCAACGATGAACGTAGTCTTCAAATGGATAGCATCCATGTAACCAGTAGTGCAACAGGGGCGAACCAGGCAAAAACGAACCTGATTATTCCCGCATTCAGTATCAACGGTTTATCCATGCGGAACTTGCAAAAACGGGAAAAACAGCACCTCTCCTTTTCGTTCATCAATCCTGAAGGGAATCTGGATATTACATCTCTGTTTGAAAATAATAAACCCGACCCAAAAAAAAACGTCTTCCCGGGATACCTTTATCTGGATAAAATTGAACTGTCAAACGGTAATTTTCATGTGGTAAAAGACAGCAGTCTGAAAGCAGACCTTGCTGGTTTAAATCTGCGTTTAACCGACCTGCATTTGCCTGAAACAAAAAACGATCAGTTCAGGCTGAAAAATATCAGTGTACAGTATGATCATTTCAAAGCTAAGCTGCAAAATGAACTGCTAAGCGTAAGCTCCGGGAATATGAATTATGAGATGGGGCAACTTTCGTTGCAAAATATACTTTTGAAGCAAAACACTCCCGGAGGGAACAACAAATTAAACATCAAAGTCATCAACATAACGAACCTCGACAAAGAGCGACTGATGTATGACCACGAATTATATTTTGACAATCTGTCCATTACGAAACCTGATTTGAGCGGCCATTTTACGCTGGCAGAAAGTCATGAAGAACAACAACAAAATCCGACATATAAAATAACCGCACCCTTTTCCTTCCATATCAATAGTCTTGTTATCAAAAACGGAAAACTGAACACTTCTATAATCTATAAAGATGAGCCTGTAACCATAAAAACCGGTTATAACCTGATTTCCGGTCCTTTTTATGCCAATAAGAACGATTCGCTGCAAACCTTACTGGACACTATTGACTGGTTACTTGAACTGAACAACCTGGAAACCGAGGCGGTGCATCACAACGTCAAGGTGAAAAAAGTAGTAACGGATTCATACAGGTCAGAATTCCGCTTGACGCATCTTGATATATACCCATCGCCCGGCACAAAAGCTGACTCGGGAGAAATAAGTATCCGGGACTTATCCCTCCCTACAGTAAGTGTTAAAGGTTTGGATTATGATCTGCTATTTTATAACGACAGTATTGTGTTCCGTTCTCTATATATCGAACATCCGTATATTGATGTAATACTGCTCGTGAAAAACGACAGCAGCAGGCAGCTAACAACAACAAAACCATTCAACCCCCGCGACTATCTGATTTTTAGCTATGATACGGTAGAAATGAACAACCTCCATATTAAAGTGGAAAAACAAGGGATTACCAATAACGAATTCTTCGCTTTGAAAGAAGTTAATTTCCATCATCTGCGAAACAGCAATAAAAACGGAAACCTGATTGATGACTTTATGTTTAACTTTGAAGAATTCAATTTCTACGACAGCATCACACACCATTTTCTAAACATCAATAAGGGCAGTATCGACAGCGAAAAAGGCACTTTATCTGTCAAAGGTATCAGGGGCAGTAACATGGCGGTAAAAGAAGACGGAAGTGCTGATGCCATGAAACCGGGAATGAGTTTTGTTTGCAGTGAGGTTGAACTGTCACGTATTGATGTTGAAAGGGCCTTGCCTTCACGAATAAAAGCCGGCAAACTCGAAGTTCAGGATTTTGACCTGAATTTAATCCAAAAGCCCTTGGAAGCCAAACAGAAAACAGAATTCAGGGTGAACCTCGGCATCATGAAAAAGTTTAGCTATGTGATTACCCGCATGCAACTTGACACGGCCTTACTGAACGATATCAGTTTCAACATTCACAGCCTTAATGATACGGCTGAAAACATTATTAACATCGATAGCATTGGCATACTTATCGAAAACGTTCAGGTGGATACTTCAATGGCCAACGAAGAAAAGCCGGTCATAATTGATTTGATAACCATTGATTTAAAAGGGAAAACCCAGATATCAAAAGACAGCCTGTACGAATTCCAGACCTGGAAATTGCATTATAACTTTCCCGATCAGAAAATCACCATAGATTCATTTTCCTTAACACCCCTGTTTCAACCCGAAGAATTTTTTAAGAGAGCCAAATACCAAACTGACCGGGTTATATTATCCGGCCATCATCTGGAGATTGATGATATTAAACTAAACGAACTGTTATCAAACAATCATTTGCACATCAGCAATATCCGGGTCGACCGCTTAAATACGGAGATGTACCGCGATAAACATTATCCTATTAAACCCGGCACTTACAAACCTCTTCCGCGGGAACAACTCATGAATATCAAGCGAGCTTTTACTGTTGATTCGATACATGTGACAAATGCTTACCTAAAGTACCTTGAGATGGATGCCACATCCGACGAGCCGGGTGAAGTGTTTTTAGACCAGTTGAATGTAACAGCCTACAACCTTACCAACCAGCTTAGGGAAGATGAAAAGAAAGATCTGATATTGGACCTCCATGCAAGGATCATGGGACAAACACTGATGAGCCTGAAGGTACATTTTCCGCTCAATCCTGATACTGTATCGTTCTGGCTGACAGGAACAACGGAGAAACTAGACCTCACTTCGCTGAATCCGCTTACTACTAATTTACTGGGGTTAGGTATCGTAAAAGGCATTGGAAGATCCGATATAACATACATTTCCGGCAATGACAGTACCGCCAAAGGTTCCCTGATCTTCAGGTATAAAAAACTTCGGGTTTTGCCGTACAGCCGGAAAAAAGAAAAACTGAAAAAAGGTGTGTTGTCGCCGCTGATCAGCTTTATGATCAACGACCTTGTGGTTAAATCCAACAACCCAAAATTTGCTCGCAAACCCCGGGTTGGCCAGGTATATTTTGAGCGGGACACACAAAAATCGGTGGTGAACTATGTCTGGAAAAGTGTGTTGTCGGGACTGATGTCGACGATGGGGTTTAACACCAAAGCACAAAAACAGGAGCGAAAAGAGGTGAAAAAAGAAGATAAAAAGAATTAATTGCAGAGCAGTCGCTCTGCCTCATACAATAATCTGACCTACTCTGATTTCCGTATAACAGCTCTTAAGAATCATCGGATCGATTTTATCTTTTTCTTCATGATGCTCTTCATTTAAAAGATGTTATCCAACATCAATTCTTATGGGGCTAATGTACAATTTGTTCCGGGAAAATTAAAGCTCTGGTTTCTTTCGATAGTTAACGGACACATAGAGCATTTTGTATTATTCCATATATTTGTGCTTACCAAAGCAAGCACTAAAACAAATTACTAACTAAAAAATCAAACATTATGGGAATGATTAAAGAATTTAAGGATTTTATCAACAAGGGTAGTGTTATTGACATGGCCGTAGGTTTAATATTGGCTACTTATTTTGGTGCTATTATCAAATCGTTAGTGAACGACATCATTATGCCTCCTATTGGCATGTTGTTAGGTGGTGTTGACTTCAGCCAACTGAAATTCGTTATGAAAGAAGGAAGCGCTGCCGTTATGGATGGGGATGCGATAGTAACTCCTGCAATAAGTGAAGTTGCCATCAGCTATGGTGTTTTTATTAACACTATCATTACGTTTATTATTGTGGCATTTGCTATTTTCATGGTAGTGAAAGCTTACAATAATATGAAGAAAAAGGAAGAAGAAAAACCTGCTCCTCCACCAGCTCCTTCAAAAGAAGTTGAATTGCTCACTGAAATTCGTGATCAATTGAAAAAAGGATAAACCAGAACAAAAAGTAGAAAACCCTTTTTATAATAATAGAGGTGTGATTAGTTGATCGCACCTTTATTTTTTTTATAACTATTAATAAAATCTGTGAAAAAGTAGGGTAAAAGCAGTTTCGTGCGGTATACTAGTGTTAAACATTAAAAAATTGAACATCATGAAAAAAGTAAATTTAATTTTTACAGTATTCACACTCATCAGTTTTACCTTAATGATGAGTTCGTGTCAAAAAGAAGACACTAACCCGCAAACTGCTGACACAAAAGCAGCAGAAGACAATTCACTCGCCGAGGGCATTTTCGATAATGTTTCGGTTATGGCCGATGAAGCGTATAACTTAAAAACAGGAGGCTCAAGAGATGACGGCATCGTTTTCGGAGGCTGCGTTACGGTAACCCTTGACACCACAGTAATGCCCCGCGAACTTGTGATCGACTTCGGTGAAGAGAACTGCCTGTGTTTGGACGGTAAGTACCGCCGCGGCAGGATCATCGTTACATTCAACGGCAGATACAAACATCCGGGTACAGTCATCACCCATGGTTTTGAAGATTACTACGTAAATGATAATAAGGTGGACGGCACAAAAGTAGTTACCAACATGGGGCCCAACGATGAAGGACATGTATATTTCACCATCGAAGTCGTAGGTGTAATCCACCTAGCCAACAATGCCGGAACCATCAGCTGGAATTCATCTCGTCAAAGAGAATGGGTTCAGGGATATGAAACACCCAACCGCTGGGACGACATTTACCATCTCACAGGAACTGCAGACGGCATCAGACCCAACGGAATGACCTGGGAAGCAGAAATTTTTGAACCATTACGCAACGAACTTGCCTGCCGGTTCATCGTTTCCGGTACCGTAGAGATCAGACCCGAAAACCGTCCGGTATTGTTACTCGATTACGGCGATGGCTCTTGCGATAACATTGCCACAGTAACAATCAACGGAGAGGTTTACACTATATATTTACGATAAAGCACTCTGCTATGTGTAACCATTCAAATCAACGCGGATTTTTCGGCCATCTGGCCGAAAAATCCGTATTTAAAACTTTATCTTTTAATTATCGTTCTTATATTTACTGCCTAAACACCAGATAAATTTTGACACGCGAAGAGTTCAAACATCTGTTTGATGTTCATTTCGATATAGTCCGGAATTACATCTATTACCGTTCGGGAGACAACGAGCTGGCTACAGATATTGCGCAGGAAACTTTTATGCGTGTGTGGGAAAAACAACTGAGGTTTGAAAAAAATAAAACAAAAGGCCTGCTTTTCAAAATTGCCGGCGATCTGTTCATATCCAGTTACCGGAAACAAAAAGTAGTGTTGCAATTTAAACTACAGGCTAAGCCCGGTATAGAAGATCACTCACCGGAAGACATCATGCAATTTGAAGAACTAAAAGAAAAATACGAAACAGCCCTGGCGCAGATGCCCGAAAAACAACGAACTGTATTTCTGATGAGCAGGATGGAACAGTTAAAAAACCGTGAAATTGCCGAAACACTCAACCTGAGCATAAAAGCAGTAGAAAAAAGAATGAAACAGGCACTTGACTATGTGAAAAAAGCGATCAGCGAATCATGAGCGAAAAAAAGAAACATACGGAACAGGATCTTAACAAGAAGGTCTCTAGCTTCTTCGACAAGGTGGATACACCTTACGAAAAGTCGAAAGAAGAGGTATGGGAGCTAATGGCTGAACAGTTGGAAAAACAGCCTGCCCGGCCAAAAACAGTTTGGTTGAATCCCCGTACTGTAACTGCAATAGCTGCTACCCTGCTGGTTTTACTGGGCCTTTTGTCTGTCATGCGTTTTTATACACAAACCATTACAGCTCCCAAAGGCCATCATCTTGTAGCTCAACTTCCTGACGGCTCAACCGTTGATCTGAACGCCGATACAAAACTATCTTACCATCCCTATTGGTGGCAGTTTGCACGCATCGTCAATTTTGAAGGCGAAGGTTTCTTCAAAGTTAAAAAGGGTAAGAAATTCCAGGTGATCTCCAAAGCAGGAAGAACTGTTGTGCTGGGCACCAGTTTTAACATCTACAACCGGGGGAAGTCGTATAAGGTAACCTGCATTACCGGAAGGGTAAAAGTGGTCTCAAACACCCGCGAAGAGGTGATCTTAAGCCCCGATTATCACGCCGAAGTGAGTGAAGACGGCAACATAAGAGTATACCGACAATACGCCTCCCAACAGGTAACCTCATGGGTAAACAATATGTTTACTTTTACTTCTGCTCCTTTGCCTGAGGTACTTAAAGAAATAGAGCGTCAATACAACGTAACCATCATTTTCCATGCAACAGAAGATTATTTCTATACCGGGTTTTTTGCACGCAATAAGCAAGTTGAAGAAGTGCTAGATTTGCTGGCTAAAACTTTTGGCTTTACTTTTGTAAAAAGGTCAGATAGCGAGTACGAAATAATTCAAACGGTACCGGAGTGATTTTAACAAAGAATTTTTTTCTTTTTCTTGTATTTTTCTCTTCCGCCTTTCTGCATGCGCAGGAGGTCCATTTGAAGTATTCGAATACACCGCTGAATAAAATCCTTATCGACATCAGGGACAGCAACGACCTGCACCTCTCGTTCGATGACAAACTGTTGTCAAAATACAAAGTAACGGTAGATGAAACATTCGCCTCGCCCGAAACAGCCATCCGGCAATTAATTGTACCCCGTGGCCTTACACTGGAAAAAGACAAAGACGTTTTTGTGATCTATAAAAACCGAAAACAAAACCGGAAAAAGCAATTCCTGCTCGCCGGGCAAATAAAGGATGCCACCAATGGGGAACCTCTGCCCTATTCGTACATTATCATTAATGAAAAAACGATACCCACCGATGTGAAAGGCAGTTTCTCATACCTTTCGGAAACCGACAGTGTTTTTACGGTTAAAGCATCTCATCTGGGTTATTACATTCTGGATACAACACTAAAGGCCGCCACGGAACTGAGCGTTTTGTTATACCCTTCCAGCATCGGTTTGTCGGAAGTAGTGATTAAAAACAAAAAAGTGGAACATTCCACGCAAATAGGCGACAAGCCAGGCTTGATGAAGCTCAACCATAAAGTGGCTCATTTTCTTCCGGGCTATGGCGACAACTCGGTTTTTAACCTGCTGCGGCTGATGCCGGGGATTGTGGCTTCAGGTGAGCAGACAAACGACCTGCTGATCTGGGGTAGTTATGCCGGACAAAGCCAGGTACTGTTTGACGGGTTCACGATTTATGGGCTGAAAAACTTCAATGACAACATCA
This sequence comes from Bacteroidales bacterium UBA4459, assembly GCA_002389465.1. GTDB lineage: Bacteria > Bacteroidota > Bacteroidia > Bacteroidales > F082 > UBA4459. The sequence continues at coordinate 15,894 of DGOT01000290.1, forward strand.
GCGCTTTTAACCCGCTGCTGGCAAAAGACATTGAGATACTGAAAGGGGGTTACGATGCACGGTTTGGTGAGAAAGTGGGTGGGATCGTTAATATTACCGGGAAAAACGGAAATCCGGAAAAGTTCGGCTTTACGGTCAATGTCAACAATATGACACTGAACACGCTGTTTGAAATACCTCTTTTTAAAAAAGCTTCGCTGCAAATTGCTTTCCGGCATACCTACTACAACCTGTACAATCCCGATGACATGAACTTCCTTATCAGGCAGAACAATGATGCCGATTCAACCAACGACATCGACGTAAACATTGTGCCCGATTATGTTTTCAGGGACCTGAACATCAAATATTCACAACAGTTCGGTGAAAACGACCTCTTCTATGTCATCCTGTACGGCGCCAACGATAACTTCCAGTACACGATTGATGACAGTCTGGGCCCTTACCGTAGGTTGTACAAATCGGCTACAGAATTGAATACGCAATCAGGTGGTACGGCTTTTTATGGGAAAACGTGGCGCAATGGGAACAACTCGAACTTTGATATCAGTTATTCGAAACTCGATGCGCAATTTACCGATGACCTGCAGATACGTATTCCTGTGATCGACAGTGTCGATCACAGGATTGACAAACAGTCGCAAAATGTATTGACGGAATTTAAAATAAAGGCCGACAACCGGTTCTCACTTTCGCGCAGCCATACGCTGGAATGGGGCGTGGGAATTATCAGCAACACAGTGACATTGGTTGAAGATACGTTTGCTGTAAACCTTGTCACCATTAGTGAAAACGCATCCCGTTATTTTATGTATGCCCAGGATTATATGGCCCTCGGAAATAAAACTGTACTGAAAGCCGGTTTGCGCTACACCCATGCTTTTAACCTGAAAAAGATATATTTAGAACCACGGATATCCCTATCTGTTCAGGCAACCGAAGCAATAAAGGTCAATGCAGCATGGGGTATCTATGATCAATTCTTTACACAAAGTTCCATTGTGGATGAGCTGGGTAACTACCGCTTCATCTGGACTATTTGCAATAATGAAGATATCCCCGTATTGCAGGCACAGCATTATGTGCTTTCCGGATCGTTTCAAAAAGAGCATTTTGTATTCAGTCTTGAAGGGTATTATAAATTTACTGAAGGTATCACGCGTTATATCAATTTCCCAAAATACCATATTGAAGCCATCGCTACAGGCAAATCGCGCAGTTACGGAATGGATGTATTTCTACAGGGGAATTTCAAAAATCACTCTGCCTGGATAGCCTACTCCCTAAGTAAAACCGAAGAGTTTTTCAATTACTTCATAGAACGCGACTACCGAAGGTCGCCATACGACCAGCGGCATGAGGTTAAAGTAGCCCTGCTATTGAATTTTGACCCGTTTTATTTTTCTACAAATTATGTATTCGGGTCAGGGTTCCCCTTCAAGCCCGGTGTTGTACAGCCCGACCCATCGGAAGATTTTACTTACAGCCGCCTGGATGCTTCTTTTATCTACAAATTTCTCGACAGGAAACTGAAAGGGGAAGCCGGGCTTTCGGTACTAAATGTACTCAACAGGCAAAATATCAAGTACACAAATTTTGAACGTGTTCCTGCCAGCAATAATTCCATCAGCGTATATGCCGAGGCTATTCCTTTTACGCCCACTCTCTACCTGAAATTTGCCCTCTGACCGGCGCCGGTTGTTACTTAAAACTTTTGCCCAATTCCACCATTACCGCCAGCATCGGCATAAGTACCAGTAGTAATAATTCAATCTGTATAAACAGCAATGGCTTTCTCATCTCTTTTGAACTGAGCTCGTTGAGTTCACCACGGCTTACCTGTTTGCGCCATTTAAGAAATTTCTTTGTCGGAAACAGCGAAAGAATGACGATAACCACAAACAAGGTCAACTTGATATGAAATAAAGGATTTGCGTTGAAATAAGCTGCTCCCTTGCTGTCGAATACAAACCAGCGCAACAGTCCTGATACCAATACCAGGGCCGCAGCTATGCCATATACAAGGTCGATATTTGCCAATGATTTAATTTGTACAGCTGAAATATCCTGCTTCACTATAAAATACTCTGCCAGTAAGGCTCCCATTAATATCATTATCCCGATATAATGGAGATAAGGAATGAATACATCCATGCAATTATTTATTAAGTTGATAAAATGTATAGCAGGTAAACTACATTTCGGCTATCAGCTCATCCGTGATCTCCAGGTTATGAAATATGTGTTGTACGTCATCGTCATCTTCAAACAGTTCGATGACTTTCAGTATTTTCTGTGCCGCTTCTTTATCCAGGGTCTTTGTTTCATGAGGTAATCGCTGCAATTCAGCCGATTCGGGCTCAATACTCAACTCCTCCAACTTCTTCATCATGGAACCAAAGTCCTCCATAGAAGTAGTTATATGAAAAAATCCGTCATCGTCCAACTCGATATCTTCGGCTCCGGCATCAATGGTCTCCAGTTCAAACTCATCTTGATCGATGTCTCCTTTGGGAACTATGAAAACCCCTTTGCGGTCGAATAAGAAACTTAATGAACCATTTGTTCCCAAACTCCCTCCGTATTTATTAAAAATAGCCCGTACGTTGGATACGGTGCGTTGCGAATTATCAGATTGCGTTTCCACATATACGGCAATGCCATTAGGCAGATACCCTTCAAAAGTTGCTTCCGTAAAACTAGCCGTATCTTTATCTTTTCCTTTCGAAATAGCCCGCTCGATATTATCTTTGGGCATACTTTGGCCTTTTGCATTGGCAATGGCCAGTCGCAACCTCGGATTTCCTTCCGGATCGGGACCGCCTTCTTTTACGGCAACCGTGATCTCCTTGATTAGTTTGGAGAATATTTTAGAGCGTTTGGCATCAGCTGCTCCTTTTTTTCTTTTTATCGTTGACCATTTACTGTGTCCTGACATAATTCAAAAAAGATTTAATGGTAAGTTTAGATGGCTAAAATATAAAAAAAGCCCTATCCGTTAAGGACAGGGCATAACAAATTATATAAAGCAGAATTTACCAACCGACAAGTGTAATGCCGGCGGTCCATGTATATAATTCGGGGCCGCGATCCTTCATAAAAAATTGATTTAGGCCAAAATGTGCCCAAAGATTGATAAAGCTAAAACCTACCCTTACCATTCCTTCAAACTTAAACGGCTGTAAATGAAAGCTGTTGTAATCTTTAACAATATTTCTGTCACTGGCATTGGGAGTTGTGTAAGTCCCCGAAACAATTTCTCCTGTTCCAGGATCTTTCAGGGAGTACAACTCATTGGCATTGTTGAAGTAGATTTTAGTATGTGTTCTTACCCTGGCACTTCCCAGCACACCGATTCCGAAATGAAAATTTTTAAAACCATTGCCTTTGGTCTGGATCTCGTACATGAAAGGGATTGTAATGTACATAACGGTAAGTTTTGATTTTCGGGCCGATAGATTATTTCCTTCGCTGTTCACCATATAATAACCTTCAATCTCTGAGCTGTCGGGCGACAGGTAAGTAGGTGGGCTAAACCGGTAGTTGGACCACGCCATACCGACACCTGTTACAAACCCCATATTTTTAGCTTTGTTCAGCGCAATGTTTTGCTCATAAAGGTTCAGATTGACTGTCCATGATTTTTCGTAGCGCAAATTCAGGTAGTCATATTCTTGCCCCCAGTTAGTGTTGAACTCAGGCGTAACATACCCGTTGATGCCCATTTCCACACCGCCCCAGTGGCCGTTGAATCTTATCTTTTTATCATGTACATACCGAACATTTCCGTCATCGGTGATGACTATAGCATGTCGTCCCACACATACTTTGGTGGTATCTCCGTCAATAACTTCCACATCAAGGCTACCTAATGTAACAGATGTTGTATCGCTGTATGCATAGACTTCTGCCCTGTACGTCGAATCGTTTAGCACTACAGTACTCTTGTTTGACGGAGACGATTCAATTACTAAAGTTTGCGGTGCTTTAACATAGTTCACCTCAGAAACTCCACTTAATTGATAAGTTAACTTAGCGTCGGCATTTACATAACACTCGCTTGCCCCGCTGGCGTTTACAACAGCCGTATCAACTTTAAGTGTTTTGGCGGAAACTTCGGAGGCGCCACTTGCTTCAACTGCTAAACTGGTAGCCGATCCCTGCAATTTAACCTCGGAAGCGCCCGATGCTTTCACCGTAATCTGTTTGTAGTCAAGTTTCAGTTTTGTCTCGGATGCTCCGCTGGCAACCACAACCAGATTGTCTCCTTTTATTAATTCCGGTGAGTTTACTTCCGAAGCCCCCGAGGCCACTATACTGGTAATCTCAGGTGCCGTGATGTAAAATTTCATAACATCATAGCGCTTGATATTTTTTGTACGGAATGATAAAACGCCGTTTTCAACCACCACATCAATATGATCGATCAGGTTAGCATGTGTTTCGATGGCTACACTGTAAGTGTCATCGTTTATCAGAACAGCTTCCTGCGCCCCACTGATGCTTATCTTGTTAAAGGAATTCGGTTGTATTCTCTGTTTGATGATCTCTCCTTTACCTACAACCTGCCCTGACAAGGGTAGTACAATAAGTACGGCAATTACCATCAAAAACCATTTATTCATTCTAATCATATCAGTTATTTTTTGTGTTTTGCTATAGGACGGTAAGCGGGTATGTTTTGTTACAGCAAGTTGAACTCTTTTTCTATATCAAGAAATTATTCTGCTGATCCGCCTGGCGGCAGTTTACGCGAAACAGTAATACTTTGTCCTTCCAGCCGGTAATTTTTCAGGTTTCCATTTCTGTCATAATTCTTTACCAGTTCCGTTTCACTACCTGTAATCGTGTTGAACACCATCAGGCTTCCATCAAGAAACCGGACAAAGCCGGGTTCCTTTTTGTTCCTGTCTTTTTTGTTCCTTTTTCGCTGACTCCGCTCAATGCCAAACTCGTCTTTCACCTTCAACAGGTTTTTTCTAAAGACCTGTGCCAGAAGGCTTCTCTGTTTTGGTTTTTGAATTTCATTTTCCTGCACCGGATTCTGATAAGTCCTATCATTCAACAGGAAATGATACTTCGGTTCAGGGGAAATATTTTTAATACCCGCAGATGCCAGCACAGGTATCCATTCTTTTTCCAGAGCTTCCGGCTCCGGCAGGGATACCGGCACTTCTTTGATTGATGCTTCTATCAGTTCTGTGCGAAAGCTCCCAGCAACAATGCCTGGAAAACTCCGTGAATTCAGGTGTGTTATTTCAAATCTTTCAAGCTGACGGACAGGTGCATTTTGCCTTGTCAGGAAATTCAGGGCCAGAAAGATAAGAATGATAGCAGCAGCGGTAGCGGCGTACCAGTAATAACCAATCGTAACTTTCTTTTTCAATTCTTCTTTCCCGGTATATGCAATAGTATCAGGTATCAGAACAAGGGAACTGTGTAATTCGAACTCTTTGCGCAGTTGCGGGTTCGTATCCAGAAACAGCATCAATGCTTCTTGTTTTTCATCATCCAGGTCGCCCTCGTAAAAAGCTATAAAATATTGTTCGTAATTCTCTTCGTCAATACCGTCTGTTTCAACTAGCTCTTGCTTTTTCAATTGCTGCTTCCCGGAAAAAGTGATTTCGTGTCTTGGAACCGAAACAGAATCGAATTGTTCAAATTCTTCTTTCAGGTCCGGATTTTCAGACAAAAACAACTTCAGCGCCTGCCTTTCGGTAGCCGACAAACTTCCATCGTAATAATCGATGAAAAAAGCCTCGTAGTTATGTCTGTTGATATCCATTTTATCTTCTGTTCTTTATATTACCGTTTCCATGCTGACGATGTACTTTTTCAAAAACAACCGGGCCCGGTATATATAGACTTTCACCTGTGTTTCGCTCAATTCGGTGATCTCCCCGATCTCCTTATATGCGTATCCTTCGTAATCGCGCAGCAACACAACCGACTTTTGAATGGCAGGCAAACGGTCAAGCGCTTCATCAAGCACCTCTTTTACGTCAGAGTAATTGTTTCCTGCCCCCTCCAGTTTGCCGACTTCCCGTTCATCCATGTTATAACCCTGCCGATTGCTTTTTCTTATATGATCTATCATTGTATGATATGCCGTAGTAAACAGGTAAGATTTACTTTTTTCATACGATACATCTTTCCGTTTTAACCATAGCTTCATAAACGAATCCTGTACCAGGTCGCGTGCCAATTCCGAATCTCCGGTGTTCTTTAAAAGAAACCTGTAGACCCCGTCCGAGCACTTGTCCACACAATGGTTGTATTCGCGTATTGTCATTAAATGGTAAATTTCTGCTTATTACGTTAGGACGTTACAAGATACGAATTTGTTACAAGGGGAAACAGGAAAATGACAGTTTCCTTATTAATCATTCAACCGGAGTACTACCAGAAACGCCTGTTGCGGCACTTCTACATTGCCTACCTGGCGCATCCGCTTCTTACCTTTCTTTTGTTTTTCCAGCAATTTCCGCTTACGGGTGATATCGCCGCCGTAACATTTGGCCGTTACATCTTTCCTGACAGCCTTGATGGTTTCGCGGGCAATGATCTTCGCTCCTATAGCTGCCTGAATGGCAATATCAAACTGCTGGCGCGGGATTAGGTCTTTTAGTTTCACACAAATTCGCCGTCCAAAATCGTAGGCATTGTCCTGATGAATAAGCGTGGAAAGGGCATCTACCGATTCACCGTTCAGTAATATATCCAGCTTGACCAGTTTAGCCGGTTTATAACCGGTAATGTGGTAGTCAAAGGAAGCATATCCCTTGGAAATGGATTTCAGCTTGTCGTAGAAATCAAAAACAATCTCGCCGAGCGGCATATCAACTGTGAGTTCAACCCGGCTTGTTGTCAGGTACACTTGATTTTTTAGCTCGCCACGTTTATCGAGACACAATTTGATGATAGGCCCAATGTAATCGGTCCGCGTGATGATCTGTGCCTTTATGAACGGTTCTTCGATATGATCAATATATTTTTGCTCAGGCAAGCCCGACGGGTTATGCACTTCGATGCGTTCCTTTTTATTGGTCACCACCTGGTAAGATACGTTAGGAACCGTAGTGATCACGTTCATATTAAATTCCCGGTCGAGACGCTCCTGGATAATCTCCATGTGCAATAAACCCAGAAATCCGCATCTGAATCCGAAGCCTAATGCCGCTGACGATTCCGGTTCCCACGTTAGCGATGCATCGTTCAGCTGAAGCTTTTCCATCGAAGCGCGTAGCTCCTCATACTCATCGGGATCAATAGGATAAATCCCGGCAAACACCATCGGTTTAACATCTTCAAAACCTTCAACAGCAGCCTCGCATGGCTGTGCAACATGCGTAATGGTATCACCTACTTTTACTTCCTTTGAGGTTTTGACGCCCGAAATGATGTAACCTACATCACCGGTACGCAGCACATCGCGTGGTTCCTGCTTCAGGCGCAATACCCCTACCTCATTGGCTTCATATTCTTTTTCCGTATTAACAAACTTAACCAAATCCCCTTTACGGACTTCACCGTTAAAGATGCGGAAATAAGCAATAATTCCCCTGAATGAATTAAATACCGAGTCAAAAATCAGCGCTTGCAGCGGAGCTTCCGGATCACCTTTGGGGGTCGGGACTTTTTCAATAATAGCTTCCAGTATCTTATCCACACCAAAGCCTGTTTTTCCACTGGCTTCCAGGATATCCTCATAGGCGCAACCAAGCATATCTACAATCTGGTCTTTCACTTCCTCCGGCATGGCATTATCCAGATCCATTTTATTCAGTACCGGAATAATTTCCAGATCGTGTTCGATGGCCAGGTATAGATTGGAGATAGTTTGCGCCTGTATGCCCTGGGTAGCATCTACCACCAGTAAGGCTCCCTCGCAGGCAGCTATGGAGCGTGAAACTTCATACGAAAAGTCAACGTGGCCGGGTGTGTCTATCAGATTGAGGATGTATTTTTCGTTGTCATGTTCATAGTCCATCTGTATGGCATGACTTTTAATAGTAATTCCCCGTTCGCGTTCCAGGTCCATATCATCCAGTACCTGCTCCTGCAGATCCCGTTCCGATACCGTATCAGTAAACTCCAGCAACCGATCGGCCAGAGTGCTTTTCCCATGGTCGATATGCGCAATGATACAGAAGTTTCTGATATTTTTCATGAGTGCAAAAGTACGATTTATTTTATGAATTCTGGCGGGGAACTTATGTATGGATTATTTGTATTATACTACTTCCCCCGGATGATGTTGTTCAGTTTATCGACAGACTGAGCCCAGTTGAATGTTTGCCTCACAAAGCGGTGCCCGTTCTCAGCAATCTTTTTATAAAGTTCTTCATCATTCAGCAGTCTCAGAATATTTATCGCCAGTTCGTCAGCTGTATCTCCTGTCAAAATATCCTCTCCTGCCACAGCCCCAAGCGCATCGTTAGCTAATGTTGTAGTTATCGAAGGTATTTTCATCGACATGGCTTCAAGCAGTTTATTTTGCAACCCGGTACCGATCAACATAGGGGCAATAAATATTCTGGCTCCTGCGTAGGCATCCCGGATGTCATCCAACCAGCCTGTAACTGTCACTTTTTTCGATTTTAATGCCACAACTTTCCGGTCAGGTGTTGCCCCGGCAATCATCACTCTGGTTTCGGGTCTTTCTTTCCAAACGACAGGCATGATCTTATTTGCCAGAAATTCAGCTGCATTCACGTTGGGCGGATAAGCCATATTCCCTGTAAATACAAGATCGATGTTTTTCGGAGCTTCCTTCGGCGAAAAATAGTCATGATCTACACCGTTAGGAATAATGTGGATCATTTCTTTCTCTTCATTGGAAAGAGGCATCAGATCCCGGTCAGGTTTTGAGATGATGGTTTTATGGTCGAAACTGCTGAAGATCTTACGCTCATAGTTTGCCAAACGGTGGTACTCGAGCCGCAAAACCGGTTTCATATAAAATGAAGCCGTTTCCATGCGTCTCCTTACTCCGTAAGAAAACACATCCTGGTAGTCTATTGTTTTCGGTATTTGATAATTTTTTGCGTATTCGGCCGTCCGTAGCAGCTGGCAATAAATATGGTCAGGATGATAAGTCTCTATTAATTTTTTAATTTTCCTCGCTGTCCCGGCATGGTAAAAATAGCCTACCTGCAACGGCAACCCTTTCAAAAAAGCAAAGAAGATATTCCATAAACGTCCCGCTAAAGGCAGGTCGATAAAGTTGATGGAACGACAATAAGGTTGTAACGCACTAAAAGCCTCCCGTTTATTAAGTTTTTTTCCCGGATTGAGCGCACACAAAACGATCTCATTCTGTTTCGCCAATTGAACAATTTGGTGAAAAGCCCTGAGCTTATCTCCTTTTTCCAGGGGGTATGGAACACGGGAAAGTATGACAAATATCCTCATTCAGTTGCAAACAAAATGCAAATTTAAAAATTAAACAATCGTTTGCATGATTATTTTATCACTTCCCTGTAGAAATCGATTATCTTTCTGATAAGCAGTTTGTTATTATGCTGCTCAAGGATAAGCTGGCGGGCTTTTAGTCCCATCTCGTTTGCTTTTCGGTTATCTTTATAAAGGGTTTTTACTGCTTCAACAAAACCGTGTTTGTCATCAGCTATTAAAATATTTTCACCGTTTGTATAGTTGATCCCTTCGGCGCCAATTGTTGTTGAAATTACCGCTCTACCCAGGGCCATGCTTTCAATAATCTTAATCCTGATGCCGCTGCCCGAAAACAAAGGAGCTATGGAAATAGTTTTTGACTTAATGAATTCGTAAGCATCAGGCACTTCGCCTACCACCTCTACATTCTTCAGATGTAATTGATAGACCCATTCCGGCATTCCCCTTCCTGCCAGATAGATTTTCAGTTCCGGCAACACCTCCGAAATCATCGGCCAAACTTCCTGTAAAAACCATTGAATTCCTTCAATATTCGGTATCCAGTTCATCGACCCGATGTGAAACAGGGCATGTTCCGAAATGCCTTCTTCATCCATTTTCATTTTATCAGGATCAACACCGAAAGAAACTGTTTTGACCGGTGTATCGGTTACTTTTTCAAAAAAAGCTGCATCCACATGCGAAATGGGTATGATGCCATCATACTTACCCAGACTTTCCAACTCATACTTTTTTAATGTTCGGGTAAGATGCTTCAGATATGTCTTTTTTAATGGGTTTCCTGTACTTTCCGTAATTCGTTGCCAGATCATGTGCTCAATATTATGAGCTCTCAGAAATACTTTTGCCTTTGAGTGTCTCCTGATCGTTTCCAGATAGGGCGTCATGTAAAGTGTTTCGATCTGGATAATGTCAAATACACCATCATTCAATATTCCGATCAACTTCTTGTCAAAATCTTCCGAGATAAACCGCTCTACATGATATGACTTGTTGGTAAACAAATTCAAAAAGGCAGGCACGGGTTTTATGGAAAGGTCCAGATAGCCATACTCAATACCGGTTTTAGCTTTGTATGCTGCCGGTATTTCATCAGGGTTTACTGAATATTTATTCGTGTTGGCAGCCAGTACTTTCACCTTATGTCCCGCATCTGCAAGGCCTGTTATCAGGTTGTTCATGGCAATAGGCCCTCCTTCTCCCGGTGGCCAGGGCGATTTATTGCAGATGAAAAGAATACGTAAACTTTCTTTCATTACAATTTTCGTTTCTTTAAAAAGTTAAACCGCTCCAGGCTCTTCTTCCAGCTTTCAGCATCCAGTAACGGCGCATCTGTTGTTGCTTTATAGGTTAAAAACAAACCGATAGGTAAAATCAGGAATGTTGACAGCCAAATACCGAAAAAAGCATCCCACTCACCCGTTTTGACAGCTTTTTCTCCCATCATCGTAACTACATGATAAAGTACAAAAAACAACACCGAAACCACCACCGGGAGACCCAGCCCTCCTTTTCTGATAATAGCTCCCAGAGGAGCGCCGATAAAGAAGAATATTAAACAGGCAACCGAAAGCCGGAATTTCTGATGCCAGGCCACTTCATGCTTCGAAATCACCTGGGCTCTGCTCTCCAGTTCATTGTTGTAGATGTAGGCGTCTTCTTTTGCATTTCTTGCCTTGCCCTGGGCCGATTGGATAATTTCAACCTGTGCTTCTCTCTCAAAATTGTGTATTAATGGACATGTTATCGAATCTAAGAGTAAGGAGGTGTCGGCCTGAACCAACAGCGTATCAAGGATGGTATCATTTTTTCCCAATACGGTATAACCGCGGACAAATTTTTTCTTAAAAAAATCTATTCTCTGAATACGATAAGCACTTAACGAGTCGATGGATTTGTTGAGCTGCTTGATATTCAGCATACTGTAATGCGACTTGAAAAGTTGTTCATTCGTACGGCTGAGCTGAAACTCAGAAAGATCGAATGTGAGTTTCTGCTTGCTGAATTTCGTGCTTTCGAACGGACGTTTTTTCTTATAGCCATCCTGATCGGTTATTTCAGCATAGGTATATCCGTCAAACAATGTGAAAACCACTTTACTTTTATTGGGTGTCAACTCCATGATTCCCTTTTGGGCAGTCGTCACCTTCACATTTCCCAACTTCGATGTGTGGTCGTATATTTGCACATTATAAATGGTTTTGTTGTCTTTTGCCTTCCTCCCGATACGTATCACATAATCATTCAGATCGTGCTCAAATACTCCTTCCGTCAGGTTAAAAGCCAGTTTTTGCTGCCGCACATCATAAAGCAAAGATCCGAACTTAAGATTCGCCACAGGCAACACGTAATTAGAAAATAGAAATGCGGAGATGCTCGTAAAAATAGCTACATAAATTAGAGACTTCATAGCCTTGCGCAGTGAAATACCGGCTGACTTCATTGCTACCAACTCATAGTTTTCTCCCAAATTGCCAAAGGTCATGATGGATGACAGTAAAATAGCCAGCGGCAGAGCCAGCGGCACAAAAGTAGAAGAGGCGTAAAACAATAATTTACCGATAACATACCACTCAAGGCCTTTGCCGACAAGGTCATCAATGTATTTCCACAAAAACTGTAACAACAGTATGAATAAAGCGATGAAGAACGTAAATACAAACGGTCCCAGGTAGGATTTCAGCATATACACATGCAGCTTCTTCATGCTTTTTTCAAGTTGAATTGCAAATATAACCTGATTATCATATCCAAAAACGATATTTCCCTGCCGATCCGTCAGGATTAACGCATTTTAACATTTAATTACCTGATAATATTCAACTTTGTTATTTTTTTTTATAAAAAAGCCCAAAAGTTAATTCTAAATATTATTTTTGTACTCTTGCTAAGAGATCGATTATCAAATTAATATTAATTAAATTTAAATGAAATGAAAAAATTCTTACTTTTTTTCTTGATTATTGGCTTTAGTGTCAGCACTTTTGCACAAGTAGCTGCCGTGAAGCAACAAGCGAAATTTAAAACAACAATTGCTCAAAAACAATT
>DGOT01000128.1 GCA_002389465.1 Bacteroidales bacterium UBA4459
TGAGAGCCACAATTTGAGGGGCAAATGTGGCTTTCATCGGAAGGAAGGACTACCGCAAGAAATTAGCATATTCTCACTATAAAGAACTACCCCCACGGGATCAGGCGCAGCCACAAATTTGGGAATATTTGTGTCTGCGTCTGCCGCCTTTTATTTTTTTTATAGTGAGTGTCACCACTTATGGGTTTTTATGGTAAAGTAAGATAAAATGCAGAAATGAATAAGTATAATGAGGTGGAATCTTTGGGGGAATCTATTGTTATCAGTAATATTTTTTCTACTCCTGAATGGGAGCAAATTTTTAATACAGTTATCGGCTTTAGTAATGGTGGGTAGGGGGTAAAGCCTAACTTCCGAGACGTGGTGATATGTCAACCTAGGATGTATGCGCTATACAACCTGGTTCAGCCATAGCATAAATGTGAAACGGATGATCTATTGTTGCTAAATCTATTTTCTTCTTTTACTAACTGAACACATTAGTTAAATAAAATAGGCTAATCTTAGATAGTGAATAATTAATCCCTTGTTGGTTTGTGGCAAGGTTTTTTTGTCGGACCAAATTATTTACTAAGTGATCTTTTTTGATATTATTAATGTCAAAGTGAAATAAAACTTTGTTACTCAAAGAACTGAAATGCTGTTGTATTCTATGGTAAAAAAGGGAAAATAATCTTGTAAAATAGCAGGCTAGTAGTGAAAATAAAGATAATAAATAAAAAAATCAAGGAGAAAACCAATGAAAAAACACCTTCAACTTTTGCTAGCTTTTCTTTTACTATTTTCATTTTTCCCAGCAAAAAATCAAGCTGAAACGACAACAGGCAGCACCATTTTCGGTGTAATCAGCGAAGACCGAGTTTTAACGAAAGAGGGATCGCCTTATTATCAAACAGGTATTATAGATATCTATCCTGGAGTCACGCTGACGATTGAGCCTGGGGTGCAGTTGATAGGGCAAAATGGGTCATGGATATCGGTTAAAGGCAAATTGCACGCTCTCGGCACCGAACAAGAGCGGATCCTATTACAGGATGTCTATGTACAAGGCAGTGCTTTTAATAACAGCACGATTCAAATTGAATATGCGGATCATTTTCATCAATCAAAATACAATGGCGGCTTTCTGATTACCACAATTAAGAATAATGTTACCCTTCGTCATAACCAGTATCGAAATGGTTCCATCTCCCTTTCGTCATCGATTTTGGATTCAATCATTGAACATAACTTTTTTAGCCAAAAAGCAACTCTAAATGTTAACAATGGACCTGGGAAAATTATTATTAAAAATAACACTTTCATCAATCCACTAGACTATCGTACTCCAGATATAAAGCTGACCAGTAGAGAACCTGACGGTGTAAATGCTAACATTTTTATTAACGAAAACAATTTCTTCGGTTACCCTCGACTGAAAGTGGACATCTCTGGATATAAAGGGACCCTTTTCGATGGAAAAAATAATTATTGGGGCGTGACAGATAATAAACGGATTAACCAAGGGATTGCCGATGTAAATGATAATATTAACTATCGTGACAAGTTAGACATTAGTACGGTTTCTTATAAACCGTTGGATAACAGCTACCCTTTAGGAAATTTGGAAGCACCGTTTGTAGCAAATGTTAGTGATCGTGATCAATCGGTGAGCGGCATGACCGATGCGGACAGTCTTGTAGAAATTTACCATGCTGATGTGAAGATCGGCGAGGGGTATTCACTTATAGATGGAAGCTTCCAAATTCCAATCGAACTCCAAAGGGGAGGAACAGAATTAACGATTCAGGCAAGAGATAGTTACAACAGAACCAGCTCAGGCTTCACAGTGACTGTTTTAGATGAAACACCACCAGAAGCCACTGTCGTAAATGAAGTGACTGATAACACAGTAGAAATTACAGGTACAGCGGAGCCATTATCCACCATTAAGGCAATGGTCGCAGATGTATCTATTGGTACGGATGTTTCAGATGAAAATGGTAATTTTTCGATTACAATTGGAAAATTAAAGGCAAATACACAAGTATCTGTGACTGCAACAGATGCGTCTGACAATATTAGTGAGGCAACATATGTAACAGTAGTGGATCGAACGCCTCCATCAGTACCTCAGCTTTTAACCAATGAAATAACGGACCAAACGACCAATATTAGTGGTGTTACGGATGAAGGGGCGATTATTAAACTTGTCGCAAAAGAAACGGTCATTGGATCTTACTATACGGTAGATGGTACGTTTTCAATTAATTTTCAGCCACAAGCAGCCGGAACGGTGATTGAAGTTTTTGCTGAAGACCTGGTCAACAATAGAAGTGAATCAGTTCAATTAACAGTGAAGGATGCTACAGCGCCATGGTTGCTACTTTCAGATGTTTATCATGTATCGGATGCATCGAAGGAAGTCATCGGCAACACGGAAGCCGGAGCAAAGATTACCATTACGAAGGGTGAGGACTTTGTCGCTGAAGGCTACGCGAAAGAGGATGGAAGTTTTACAATACCGATCGCACTGCAAAAAGCAGGTACAGTCTTAAATGTGATTGCAAGCGATGCTGAAAATAATGTGAGTCCAATCGTTACTACAACGGTAATCGATAAAACTCCACCGTCAGAACCATCAGTTAATCCGGTTACCAATAAAGCAGCCGAAATCACGGGGAAAACGGAAGCTGGAGCAACCGTTAACTCTGTTATAGGTAGTAAAAATTACAGCACCACTGCTGATGTAAATGGCATTTTTAAAATAATAATTCCTGTTCAAAATAGTGGAACAGCGATTTTCGTTACTTCAACCGATCTCGCACAGAACCAAAGTCTGTTCAAAAAGGTGGCCGTTACAAGAATTGCTCCAAATATTCCGGTGGTTAATACGGTAACAAACAAATCGACCACAGTAACAGGGGTAAGCGAAAAAGCAGCCACGGTTATCGTGAAAGCTGGGACTTTATCATATAGCAGCATTGCTGACTCTTATGGAAAGTTCACGGTCAAGATACCTACTCAAAACAGCGGCGTGGAATTGAGCATCACGGCGAAGGATTCAGCAGGAAACATCAGCTTATCGAAGAAAATGCT
>DGOT01000077.1:0-6147 GCA_002389465.1 Bacteroidales bacterium UBA4459
TGGGCCGTAAAAGCTTTGGTGGAGGCCACACCTATTTCGGGTCCTGCGTGTGTGTAACTTCCGGCATCGGTTAAACGTGGTATCGAAGAGCCGACAACATTACAAATACCCAATATAGTAGCACCTTTACTTTTTGCCATCTTAATGGCGGCAAGGGTGTCAGCCGTTTCTCCCGATTGGGAAATAGCAATAATGATATCGTTTTCATCAATGATCGGGTTCCGGTACCTGAATTCAGAGGCATACTCCACTTCAACAGGGATGCGTGCGATATCTTCAAATAAATACTCGCCTACCAGGCTGGCATGCCACGAGGTGCCGCAAGCGATCATGATAATACGCCGGGCTTTGAGCAATTTTTCTTCGTATTCAGAGACGCCTCCCAGAGAAACGATTCCCTTTTTTGCATTCAGCCTTCCCCGCATACTGTCTTTTATCGACCGGGGCTGTTCGTATATTTCTTTCAACATGAAATGATCGTAACCGCCTTTTTCCAACTCCTTCAGATTCCATTCAAGTTCCTGGATGTAAGGTGTCTTTTTCCGGTTTTTGATATTTCTTATCTGCAACTCTTCGCCTCTTTTTACAATGGCAACTTCTTCATCTTCCAAATACACTACGTTTTTGGTGTACTCGATAATGGGAGTGGCATCGGAAGCAATAAAATAATCGTCTTTTCCGATACCGATAACTAACGGACTCCCTTTACGGGCTGCAACGAGCATATCAGGATTTTCCTGCGACAGAACGACAATAGCATACGCACCGATTACCTGGTTCAGCGACATACGCACGGCTTCTTCAAGGGAGACTTTTTCGTTATGCCGGATTTCTTCGATCAGGTTGATCAGGACTTCTGTATCCGTATCCGATGTAAACTTATAGCCTCTTTTTGTCAGCTCTTTTTTCAGGGCTCCGTAGTTTTCAATAATGCCGTTATGGATGATAGCCAGTTTACCTGATTGCGAGAAATGCGGATGTGCATTCACCTGGTTGGGTTCACCGTGGGTTGCCCAGCGCGTATGGGCAATACCAATGTTTCCTCTTAAATCTTTGTCTTTCAAAAAGTCCACAAGATCGGCTACTTTACCCTTTGTTTTGAATAAATTGAGCTCTCCGTTAAGCAGGGCAATCCCGGCACTGTCATAACCTCTGTATTCCAGTCGTTGCAGGCCTTTGATAAGTATAGGATAGGCTTCCTTAGGTCCGATGTAAGCTACGATACCACACATGAAATTATTTTTTAGTCTAAGTCAGTGTATGTTATTTCCAGATGCAACCTTGTTGTATCGGAAACCGGATCGTTTCCGTTAAAAACAAACCGGTGCGGATAAAGTGATGCACCCCTGACAATCATATACAAACCATTATTATTTATTTCGGGGTTGCTGATAAGTGATTGTAAATATCTTGTAATACGGAATGTATATGAGTTGGTTGAAGATTTATATACGCCCCCGAAATAATGCTCTTCTCCGGCATCAGGTAAATAACCATAACTTCCATCGTCCTGGATTTCAGCCAATGCCATTTTAATAGGGGCATAAAACAAAGTGTCTTCGGAATTTCCGGGCAACACAAGTTTGGCTTCGTTAAGGGCAATTGTTCCGTATTCGGTCCATGTCTGGATGTTCGGGATTTTAAGCACGACGGCAACGCCAGCGGCTCCCTGTGCATAAAATTTATCGGTTCCTTTGGCGGTATCACCATTTACCACCTCTGCGATGAAATCGGGATCACCTAATTGGAAGTCGTGTTCGTATTTTGAAACATATTTAGTGATCAGTGTTATCGGGTAATCAAACGAAAGCGAGTCTTCTTCGCTGTTGTGGTAATACAAGATCATTTTTGATCTGCTGCTCTGTAAGTTAAAATAGATTAACGACCCTCCCTGGCTTACCGGTTCGGTGGTTACGTATAGGCCTTTAAACTCTTCCATGAACACATCGTTGCTGTCCATCACGGTTGTATCCATATTGAGCAGGTAGTTTCCCAGATCAGGCGTTGTATTGCTGAGGTTGATACGTAAAACAGGTGAAGTTGTATCACCTCCCACAACAGTACTGTCTTTCGGTCGGGGTGTATAGCTGTAGTTAGCGTAATCCGTAGGGAATACGGGGATGTCAATATCAGAATAATATATGCTGTCGTAATGTAATGATTCTTCCATCTGGTAAACATGTGCCGTTTGCATGGTGGTTGTATCTCCGTACGACCCTCCTGTATATCTCAGTTGGAGTACAAGCGAATCCAATTCGGCATTTTCACCAAAACGTTGCCCGGTTTTCGAAAGCATTAGCTGTGTATAAAAACCGGTAATGGTCAGTCCGAAAGTTGGGTCCATCATACTGCCCAGCATGGTAGTACTAAGCCCGTCTGTTCTAACTGTATCAACATCAGGGATTGAATATGCATAAATTTCTGCAGTATCCGTCCAAAATACTTTTAGCTTAGAATCTTCGGGTTGTACAATGGCTCCTATTTCTCCCGCAGGTTTCGAACACGAAGCTACAACTAGAATAGAAAATAAAAAAAATATCCGGAATAAAACGGTTGTGCCTTTTGCTGAAAAAGACTTAATCTTCACCAATAATCGTGTCATAAAACTCATTATACGCTCCATAATAATCTTCTTCTCCCTGATAATCAAGCATAGGTTTGCCTGAGGCTTTTGCATATTCCATAACTTCCGGGTTAATCTCCGGACTACCTGCAATAAGAGCATCAGAACGGTCTATAGCACCTTTTAGTAAGGAAACGAAAGTTCCTCCGCTATAGTGCCCGAAATCATCATTTTCCAAACTGGTCATAAGCATTTTTTTCTCGTATCCTTTTCTAAGCTGCTCTTTAAAATCATCACTGTATAATGACAGAATCACTTTTGCATCGGCAAAAATAGGGCTGTTTTTATAAGCTGTTTTCACAAAAAGAGGCAACAAGCTTGAAAACCATCCGTTGCAGTGAATAATGTCCGGTGCCCATCCGAGTTTTTTAACAGTTTCCAGAACTCCTTTGGCAAAGAAAATTGCCCGTTCGTCATTGTCCTTGTGAAATTTCCCAGAGCCGTTGACAAATATTGATTTCCTATGGAAATAGTCTTCGTTGTCAATAAAATAAACCTGCATTCTGGCTTGCTGTATTGAGGCTACTTTGATGATCAGAGGATGGTCTATGTCATCAATAATCAAATTCATTCCCGAAAGCCGGATAACCTCGTGCAATTGATTTCGTCGTTCGTTAACCAAACCATAACGGGGCATAAAAGTTCTTATTTCTTTGCCGCTTTCCTGAATCTTTTGGGGCAGGTTCCGTCCGATATTACTCATGGGAGATTCGGGAAGGTATGGTATTATTTCTTGATTAACAAAGAGTACCCTCTTTTTTTCCATAATAAAAAGATATGTGTTTTGAAGGGTGCAAAGGTAGTAAAAATTTGCGTACCAAACAATTTTAGAACCTTCATGAGGGTAATAATAACTGCTTTTAATACAGAGGTTTGTGCTTTATTTTAGGCAATAAGGATCCTTAAAAAAAGTTAAATAATGGCTTATCCGCGAACAAATAGTGCTTTAATTATGTCGTTTGCCATTTTTGGGTTTTCTTTTAGCCGCCGGGTTGAATAGGCAAACCATTGTTCGCCGTAAGGAACATAAACACGCATCCTGTGCCCTTTGTTGACAATGGATTTGCGTAAAGAGGGAGTTACCCCGAAAAGCATCTGGAATTCGAAATTTTCTTCCGGAACTTTATACTTCTCGATCAGTTTATAGGCACCTTCAACCAGTGGAATATCGTGCGTAGCTATTCCCGTGTACATTCCTTCTTTGAACATAATTTCAATATCTTCCAGAAAATGTTCGTTGATCTCATCATATTTTTTATACGCAATTTCTTCAAGTTCTACATAAATTCCTTTGCATAGCCTGAAGTTTAACGGATTTTCTTTTGTATTTAAATCCCGCATACTCAGAATGTCACCCTTAGTGCGCCTCAGATAGGCCTGAAGTACAAGGCCCACGTGATTCGGGAATTCTTTTTTCAATTTTCGGAAAAGTTCAATTTCCATGTCAACGCATTGCGAATCTTCCATGTCAACGCGAACGAAGTTGTCATATTCCGAGGCTTTTTTCACTATTTCACGGATGTACTGATAACAGATATCCTTATCAATCAGCAGACCGAACATGGTTGGCTTGAGCGAATAATTACCATCAATGTTGTTTTTTTCAAATGTATCGATGATATTCAAATATTCATTTTTATTTTGTTCCGCTTCGTCCAGCCGGGTGATGAACTCTCCAAGCAGGTCAATGGTTACCATCATACCTTCATTATTAAGATTTTTTGAATGGCGGATGGCATCTTCAATTCTTTTTCCGGCGATGTAACGTTTTGAAAATATCCACACCAGATTTTTAGGCATCAGCGGAAGAATGGATGCCACTAATTTATTGAACCACATCATGTGTTGTACGTTTTAGATATCGAGGCAAAATTATGTAATTTGGTTTGAATTATCTTACTCTGCACGACAATTTATATACGGTAAAAACAATCATTAAATAAGCTGATAAACAGACAGATGAGACAACGCGTATTCTTGGCGCATGTATTTATTTTGGCGATTATCCAGATAGAGTAGTTGCCTGTCGGGGAATTCTGTCCGAAAAATTTCTCAGATGTGCTGTAGGAAGCTGTAAAATATTTGTATCGAATGAATTAATTGTTAATTTTGCAGCGCTTAAAAAGATCAATCAATAGCAACGTCATGTCTTCAGATCAAATGGTAAGTATATTTTCAGGGCGTCAGAGCAGATACCTTGCTGAGAAAATCGCAAATAGTTTTGATATTCCTTTAGGAAAATCAATTGTTACTGAATTCTCTGATGGTGAATTTCAGACTTCTTATGAAGAAAATATAAGAGGACGTGATGTGTTTATTGTACAATCGACGACACCACCTGCCGATAACTTCATGGAACTCCTGATGATGATAGACGCTGCAAAAAGAGCTTCGGCAAGAAAGATAAATGCCGTTATACCCTATTTTGGTTATGGAAGACAAGACAGGAAAGATAAACCCAGGGTTTCGATTGCATCAAAAATGAATGCAAATCTTTTAATTGCGGCAGGGGTACAAAGAGTAATCACTATCGACCTGCATGCCGACCAGATACAGGGATTTTTTGATGTTCCGGTGGACCATGTGTTTGCCTCCAACATCTTTATTCCTTACCTGAAAAAGTTGAACATGCCCGAACTGATTATGGCTTCACCTGATACAGGCGGCACCAGAAGAGCGGCGACTTATGCCAAAGCACTGAATACAGGCTTTGTTATTTGTTACAAGCAAAGGAGCAAACCTAATGTTGTGGAGCAGATGCAGTTGATAGGTGATGTGGAAGGAAAAGATGTGGTACTGGTAGATGATATTATCGACACAGCGGGTACCATTACCAAAGCCGCCGATTTAATTATGGAAAAAGGCGCCAACAGCGTGCGTGCTTTTTGTACACATCCGATTTTTTCGGGCAGTGCCTACGAACGCATTTCCAAATCAGCATTTACCGAAGTGGTGGTGACTGACACGATCCCGTTGAAACAGGATTGCGATAAAATCACCGTTTTATCAACGGCAGATCTGTTTTCCGAGGTTATTAAGCGTGTTCAGAATTACGAATCGATAAGTTCATTATTTAAAATTTAATACCAATAATTAATCATTTAAACTATTATCATGAAACAAGTATCATTGAGCGGTTCTCTGAGGGAGAACGTAGGGAAAAAAGATGCTAAAAAACTCAGAAAGGACGGAAAAGTCCCCTGTGTGCTTTACGGAGGTAAAGAGCAAATTCATTTTACCGTTCCTGAACTGAATTTTGGGAAACTGATTTTCACACCTGAAGTATTTGAGGTGAAATTAGACATTAATGGAACAGAATATTCAGCTATACTTCAGGATGTTCAGTATCATCCGGTGACGGATAAAGTGCTGCACGCTGATTTTCTTGAAATTGCACCCGGCAAACAAATTATTGTAGGGTTGCCTGTTAAATTTGAAGGAACATCACCCGGTGTAATCCGCGGCGGTAAGATGATCAAGAAGATGTATAAGATCCGGGTTAAAGGATTGATTGAAGAAATGCC
>DGOT01000077.1:6255-6691 GCA_002389465.1 Bacteroidales bacterium UBA4459
AGGTGAAGGTGAAGGAGTTGAGGTGCCTGCTGGTGCAGAGGGAGAAACCCCGGCCGCAAAATCTGAAGGTGAAGGCGCTGAGTCTTAATAGAAATACATAATATTTGTAAAGGGATAAAGTGTTGTAACTTTATCCCTTTATTTTTGCCCTGAGGCAAAGTTTTTGACAGAGGAGGGAANNATTTGAGAAATATGTTTGAAGAACGAAAGCTTTCGGGGGACAACTGTCATTAATAAAGCACCAGAGCATAAAAATAATATCAAACTAATAAACGCATGAAGTACCTGATCGCCGGACTTGGAAACATAGGTGTTGAATACGCCAACACACGCCACAACATTGGTTTTGTAGTGGCGGATGCTTTGTGTCGTGACCTGAAAGGCAGCTTTTCGGTGGATCGATTGGCATCAATATGCAAGGTAAAGCACAAAGGGC
>DGOT01000041.1 GCA_002389465.1 Bacteroidales bacterium UBA4459
ATATTTATTTAGGACAGTATTGTTGTTATTCATTCTTTACAAATCACCATTTTCTTACCTTTGCTTAAGTAATTGAAGCTATGATTCCGAGTAAACTGGACATATATACACAAAAGAAGTATTTCGAAGAGCAGTCGTTTACAACTCTGATGTTGAAGCGAATTTATAATGTTTTAATCGTATCCAGTGTTTACGATGCTTTTGTTTTAGAAGAAGACGGGCGTATTGAAGAGCAGATTTTTTATGAATATATGTCGCTTAATCTCAGGTATCCTCCCCGTTTCTTTAATGTGACTTCCGAGTATGAAGCGTTAAAAGTTTTAAAAACCGAAAATATTGACCTGATTATTTCCATGATAAGTACCAGGGAGAAAGACTCTTTTCAACTGGCAGGTGATATTAAAGCAAAGCATCCTAATATTCCGATAATTGTGCTTACACCTTTTTCACGCGAAGTTAGTTTAAAGATTGAGAAGTATGACCTGAGTTCAATCGATTATGTGTTCAGCTGGCTCGGAAATGCCGATATTTTGCTGGCAATTATCAAGCTGATCGAGGATAAAATGAACGTAGAGCACGATGTGAATGAAGTTGGTGTGCAAACCATTATTCTTATCGAAGATAACATCAGGTTTTATTCAAGTTTTCTACCATTAATATATAAGATTATATTCAAGCAGTCAAAAGCTTTTATACGGGAGGGCCTGAATGAGCATCAAAAAATGAATCGCGCGCGTGGCCGTCCAAAAATTTTATTAGCAACTAACTATGAAGAAGCGCTTGAATTATATAATCGGTATAAGAATAATTTACTTGGCGTTATTTCTGATATCAGCTTTAACAGGGGAGGCAGGCGAGATGCGGAAGCCGGGATATCGCTGGTAACGCACATTAAGAATGAAAGTAAGTACACCCCCTTATTGCTGCAATCTTCTGACCCGAAAAATAGCGCAAAAGCAAAAATATTGAAGGTTGGCTTTATTGATAAAAACTCAAAAACCCTGATGCGCGATTTGCGCGAATTTATAATAGAATATTTTGCTTTTGGTGATTTCTTGTTTAAAGATCCTGAAACTAATGAGATAATTGCAAGAGCAAAAAATTTAAAGGACTTGCAGGAAAAAATCTATCAGGTGCCTGAAAAATCTCTGTATTACCATATTAAAAGAGATCATATTTCAAAATGGTTAAAAGCCAGGGCCTTATTTCCATTGGCTTCATTATTAAAACAATTTACAATTGATGATTTTGAGAACTTTCATGAAATAAGAGCATTTTTATTTGATGCGATTGCAAATTTCAGGATAACCAAGGCAAGAGGTGTGATTACTGAATTTAACAGGGAGTCGTATGATGAATATTTTACTATTTCCCGTATCGGAGAGGGATCCATCGGTGGTAAGGCAAGAGGTCTTGCTTTTCTGGATTCATTAATAAAACGAAATCATCTGTATCAGCATTTTGAAAAAGTAAATGTTACGATACCAAAGACGGTTGTGGTGGGTACTGATCTGTTTGATGAGTTCATGGAAACAAATGATTTGTATAAAGTAGCTTTATCGGATAATATCAGTGATGAAGAAATACTGGAGGCTTTTTTAAAAGCAAAACTTCCTGATCGGTTGAACGAAGATCTTCTAACGATTATATCCCTTGTTAATAAACCCTTAGCCATTAGATCGTCAAGCTTACTGGAAGATTCACATTATCAGCCGTTTGCCGGAATTTATAATACCTATATGGTACCGTTTATAAAAGGCAATTACAGGAAAATGTTCCGAATGGTCAGAAAAGCGATAAAGGGAGTGTATGCTTCAGTCTATTATGCTGACAGCAAATCATATATGCAGGCTACGTCAAATGTTATTGATGAAGAAAAAATGGCTGTTGTGATTCAAACAGTTGCAGGTACAGAATATGGTAACAGATACTACCCTACAATTTCCGGTGTGGCGAGGTCCTTGGATTATTATCCGATCCCACCCGAAAAACCGGAAGACGGAACGGCAAGTATTGCTCTTGGATTAGGAAAGTATATTGTAGATGGCGGTCTGTCGTTAAGATTCTCACCCAGGTATCCGGAAAAAGTATTACAAATTTCAAATCCGGAAATGGCGCTAAAAGAGACTCAAAAACATTTCTTCGCACTGAAGATGGATATAGATGTTTTTTCACCAAGCCCTGACGACAGCAAAGATTTGCTTAAATTGAGTATAAAGGAAGCTGAAAAAGATGGTTCGATAAGACAGATTGCCTCTACTTACGATTTGCATAACAATATTCTTCGTGATGGATACAATGATGAAGGTAAAAAACTCATTACTTTTTCAAATATCTTAAAGCATAAAACAATGCCACTTGCTGAAATAATTAGCAAGGTGTTGCAATTGGGTAAGCAGGAGATGGATAAACCTGTTGAAATTGAATTTGTTGTTGACCTTAATCCAGATCAGGATGGTCAGGTAGATTTTAACCTGTTGCAAATACGTCCGATTGCTTCTAAAGGCGAAAGTATAAATCTTAATAAAGAAAAAATCAACAAAAAGGAAACACTAATTATTTCAGATACTGCTTTGGGTAACGGTATTGTTAATGATATCCGCGATGTAGTTTATATCCGTCCGCAAAGTTTTGATGCGGCAAGGAATGAAGAAACGGTACAAAAAATTGCTGAAATAAATGACCAGTTTATCCAGGCAGATAAAAACTATGTTCTGATCGGGCCGGGCCGTTGGGGCTCTTCTGACCCGTGGCTCGGAATACCTGTAAAATGGCCACAAATTTCCAATGCGCGGCTCATCATCGAATCGGGCATAGAAAACTACCGGATTGATCCCAGCCAGGGTACCCACTTCTTTCAAAATCTGACCTCCTTCAGGGTAGGCTATTTCACCATCAACCCGTTTATTGACGACGGTTATTACGATCTGAAATTTCTGGATAGCCAACCGGCGGTATTCGAAAATGAGGTCATCCGACATGTCTGTTTCGATGAGCCCCTGCAAATTGCTATCGATGGAAAACAGAATTATGGAGTGGTGCTGAAACCGGGGAAAAGTTTATAATAGTTGCCTGTTTTTTAACAGGAGGTTAGCCGTCAGGCACGAATGAACCGGTAAAACTCCCACAACATCTCCAGGTTTAAACTTTAGCAAATCCTCAGAACACATTTTTACAATACCATGTTCCTGTGAAAGCGAAGCAACGTAGGCCCCCGGAATGGGTTCCGTCCATCTGTTTTCCGTCAGCCGGACTACGTAACCATAAATTTTTGCTCCGCGATCATTGGGCACAAACTCCTTAGATAAATGCACGGCCCCTCCGTAAATAATCAGTTCTTCTCTTTGCGGATAAACAGAAACCACCGGACAGGCCACTGCTACGGCGATATCATCAGGTGTGCAGGATCCAAGCAGGAGTTGCATCACATCATAATAAACGAAATTGCCCGGTCTGATTTCGTCAAAGTCGCTGAGGTCATCTGCCAGGCTGCATGAAGGCGTATCGCCATAAGAAGTGATGATGCCGGGAAAGCGTTCAGCATACCTGGCTTTAAGCGCCTGCAGTTGAGTTGCTGCGCTTTTCATAATGGACAATATCTCTTTTTTACTCCCGGCAGCATAAGTATTACCGGCATGGGTCAGAAAACCTTTGAATTCAAGCGGATTATTCTGCTCTGCAATAGCCACCATCTCATCAATTTCTGCTATATCTTCGTGCAACAGCCCCGATCGGTGGTATCCGTTATCAATTTCTATAAAAAAGCCGGTTTCGTTTTCGAGTTTTTGTGCCAGTTTATTGGCTGAATAAACCGAATCAACAAGTACATTCAGCCGGGTTCTTTCTGCCAGTTCGTTGATCTCTCCTGCTTCGCGAAGGTTTACAGGAAAAGCAATAGTGATATCATTCCAACCATTATCAGCAAAATACTTAGCCATCGACACCGAAGAGACAGTGATTTTAGCAACCCCCTTTTTTCTGAATATGTCACCAATATCAGCCGACTGGTGGGTTTTAAAATGGGGCCGGAAAATAAGCCTGTTCTCAATGGCCTTTCGGAGCATGTTTTCAATGTTCCGCTGTACTTTTTCCGTATCGATAAGTAAAGCTGGTTTTTCCCACATATGCACTTAAATTTCAAAACAAATTTAGGCTATAATCGTTTTGTTTTATACATTTGATAAAAACCATAAAAAATGCGCATACATTTTATATTTCTTGTACTTGTTCTTATCATCACAACCACATCGTGCCAGCGTGATGAAAAAGAATTGATCACTAAAAAAATTCAATACGATGTGAACATCAAAAGCCCTGACCCTGATTACGACTGGTGGATACAAAATCTGCCGGGCCCGCAGCGCGAAAATCTGGTGGACATGATCATGGACGGCGCCCTGAATGGAAATATTCAGGCCTATGATTATTTTAACGAGCCGATCTCAGCTTACGATGTTTCAAAGATCATATCAGATACTGCTGCCTTTACCCTGATGTCGCAGAAGCCGCCTTATGAATATTACGACACGCTTATTGTGTATCGTATCGAGCGGGAAGACATCCTGAAGATACGATTTCTTGAAGAGTGGCATATGGACCCGCGGAATTTTGCGTTTGAGAAAAAAATTCTGGGGATAGCACCCGTAGCCCGCAGAATTGACCGTACGGGCATCGAGCGGTGGCAACCTTTGTTCTGGATTTACATGGATGATGATTTTATTAAAAAGCTGAAAAAGTAACCTGATTACATACGTGATTCATCTGCCGAAGACTTGTTCCTTTTTTTAGAATTCCATTCAAGAACACGGTACTTTTTCCACAATTTCACAATGCTCTTATTCACTTATTACTCTGATTTATCATTTTTCATTATCTTGTTGTCTCAAACAGGCTAAATTATGAACTGGTCAGCACGGCCTTTTGTACGTATATTCTTTCCGCTTGTTGCCGGAATATTTCTGGCATACTGGCTCCCCTTTTTAAGGGAGGCAGGATTCTTATGGTTTATTGTCCTTACCGGCATTTTAAGCATGGCTGCTTATGTTTTGTACCGTAAAAACCGGTCGTGGAAATGGCGATGGACAAACGGGTTGACATTTAATCTTACGATAATAACGATAGGTGTTTTTCTGACAAACCTGAAGATGGAAACTGATATATCTTTTTTAAATGGCAAGGAAGATAACTATGTAGCTGAAGTAGTAAGCGAGCCTGTTTCAACAGAAAAGTCCGTTAAAATGATTCTCCGGCTGGAGTATGTTGTATCCAACGATACGGTGCAGGTAAACGGAACCAGGGTAATGGCTTTTTTTAAACGTGACAGTTTAAGCCAAAGGTTGCAATATGGCGATATCGTTGTGTTCAATGGAAAGCCAACTGCACCCGAAGGACCTGAAAACCCCGAGGAATTTGATTATGCCTCTTTTCTTGCCCTGAATGATGTGTATGCTATGGTTTTTTTACGACAGGACGAC
The DNA here is from genome assembly GCA_002389465.1 of Bacteroidales bacterium UBA4459. GTDB lineage: Bacteria > Bacteroidota > Bacteroidia > Bacteroidales > F082 > UBA4459. The sequence goes on from DGOT01000041.1 coordinate 5,475, forward strand.
TGGAATTTGCTGGGTAGCGAAGAAGGTTCCATCTACATTTTGGCAGCGCGCACCAGAAATTATTTGTTGAATGCGTTACAGAAGAATGGTGTTACCGGAAATAACTACACAGTAGCAGCAGCTGTATTGCTCGGTTATGACCAATTGATGGATCCGGAACTGGAACAGGAATATGTTACGGCAGGAGCCATGCATATATTGTGTGTTTCGGGTTTGCATGTAGGTATCATTTACCTCGTGTTGAGTTTTGTACTGGGGTTTTTGCGGAGAAACAGAGCTCAAAAAATTATCAAAGTTGCATTACTGCTGATCCTGATATGGTTCTATGCGTTGCTTACGGGTCTATCGCCATCCGTGCTGCGGTCTTCGGTCATGATCACCCTGTTTATTCTTGCTACGTTGTTGTCAAGGTATAAAGATGTGTACAACACCCTGGCAGCCTCTGCAGTATTGTTATTGTTATTCAACCCGTTGCTGATCTTCAATGTGGGATTTCAACTATCGTACACGGCCGTTCTGGGTATTCTGATGTTTTATCAGCCTATATATAACATTGTTTATCTAGGCAATAAGGTGGCGGATAAAATATGGTCCATTGTTGCTGTTTCGACAGCTGCCCAGTTAGGCACATTTCCGCTGGCGGCTCATTATTTTCATTTCTTTCCCCCTTACTTCTGGCTGACTAATATTTTTATTTTTCCACTTTCGTTTGCCATTATTGGCACAGGCATGGCATTCATTATATTTTCGTGGGTGCCTGTTGTTTCCGGTATTCTGGGCACTGTGCTGTCAGCTTTTGTTTACATGCTTAATTACATCGTTGGACTGGTACAGCACCTCCCGTTTAACGGAATATACGACCTGTATTATCCCTGGGAGAAGGTAATGCTGATGTACGCATTGATTTTGCTCGCTATTCCTTTTCTTCTACAACGTAAGGTCAAACTGGCAGTTCCGGCATTGATAGTTGTTCTGTTGTTGGTGTCGCTTAGCACAGTGCATAATTATCAGGTGCTTAAACAAAAGAAAATGGTTGTGTACAGTATTTCCGGACACAGTGTTTATGATTTTATTTCGGGGAATGGACATGTGCTACTGGCGGATTCTGTGCAGCTTTCAGAGCCGCAGAAACTTGACTTTCATTTAGAGAACAGCCGGATCAGTTGGGGACTGGGTAAAAACAACTTATCGGTTAGTGAAGTAGTGGAAAACCCTTCCCTTGATCTTTTCTATGATGGAAGGTTTGGTGTTTTCGGGCCGTATAAATTTATGATATGGGATGGCGAAAAGATTTATCATACCAGCCGCGCTATACAATTGGATTATGTTATTATAGCAGGGAAAGGAAAAGCCGATTTAAACCTGCTGCAAGACATGGTGGAGTTCGATAGCCTGATCATTGATTCATCTGTATCCTGGTGGAAGCAGAAAAGATTGAGGAAACAAGCCGAAGAATTAAATCTTAAGTATTTCAATGTGAGTGAACAAGGTGCTTTTTTAGTGGAGATATGAATGAGAAAGAATGGTGAAAGGAATTGTGTATTTTTATTTATTATAATATATCTTGAAAATGCAGGACCAAACTGAACCAATTAATCTTTTTTGGACTGGAGGTTGGGATTCCACGTTTCGTTTAATCCGATTAGTATTCGTTAATAAGAAAACGGTTCATCCATATTATATTATTGATCCCGGCAGGAATTCTACTTCGCTTGAAATCAAAGCAATGACAAATATTAAGAAAGCTCTAATCAAAAAAAGACCTGAAATTGAAGATTTAATTCTGCCAACTATTTTTAAAGAGTTAAATCAAATTCAACCAAATCAAACCATTACAGAAAGCTATAAGCGATTGACTGTGAAAGAATCTATTGGAATTCAATATGATTGGCTGGCACGTTTTTGTGCTGATGAAGGAATAAACAACATGGAAATATGTAACGAAACTGCCGTTTTCGATGAAGACAATCGTACACGAAAATTATTGGGCGATGATCTGGATAAATTTGAAACAGAATACGGAGTTTATTACAAATTAAACGAAAACGCCAAGGGTAAAGATATTTATCTTATCTATGGCAACTTTAATTTTCCGGTATTTGACTTCACTAAACAGGACATGTTTGAATACGGTAAGAAATTTGGATTTGACGATGTAATGAAACTGACCTGGTTTTGTCATACCCCAACTAAAAAAAATAATCCTTGTGGCAAATGCCATCCATGTGAGGCAGTGTATCGCGAAGGATTGAAATGGCGATTACCTCTAAGTGCTAAACTGCGTTACCACACATGGCCAATTCTAAGAAGAATAAAAAAAGCATTTGAAATTAAATAAAATTTAAGTACTTAAAATTGAGCGAATAAGGTGTTTTTACAGGAGAATTAGATAATGTCAAATCTATTGAAAAAGATTTTTTTTATTTTTTTTGCAGATTAGTAAAAAGCCTGTATATTTGCACTCCCTTTTTGGGGAAGTTCTTTATTAGAATTGGTCTGGTAGTTCAGTTTGGNNAGTCCCGTCCAGACCGCCAAATAAAAGTTAAGCCCTCTGATATTCAGAGGGCTTTTTCGTTTTCCGATGAAGAAATAAGCGGTTAGTTAGGCTAGGAATACTTTCTCGATAATAACCAAAACTAAAAAAGGCTTCCGCTGTCGAAAACCCTTTTGTAACTATGAAAAAAGAAAAATGGAAAAGCGTAAATGTTACCATCTACGCTTCTCACTTGTTTTACCGGTTTTTTTTTGAGGCTTTTAACTCGTTCCCTGCTATTTGTATAGTTGCATTTACAGTGGCTTGTTGCTCGTTCTGATCGCTTCTCAACTGAAAAATTTCGCAATCAACCGGTGTGCTTGTGCTTGTTTGCTTCAAAAAAGGTAACCCACTTTCAATGCAATTACTAAAAGCAATAGTACACCATTATACCCGATAAAGCTATCAGGAGATTTCTGATTATTGCGTAGGAAAATTACCTACAAGCCCTGTTTCCTGAAATAGTAGTAACTTGGATTTGAAGTCGAAAAACTACAGACAAGCATATTTCATTTCGTAGTGTTTGGTAAATATTTACGAGTGCGATACAGAAAAAAAAGAGCACGTGAGTGCTCTTTTTTTAAATTGTACCGGTTTCGAGACGGTTTTAATTGGTTCCCTGCTCTTCGTAAACTGCATTTACGGTGGCCTTGTTTGCTCTGATTGTTTTTCAATTAATGTCCTGCCAAACAATCAACCGATACACTTGTTTGTTTTGCTTGTTTTTCGTTGCTTGTGTTCGCATCATATTGGTGCCCACTTTCAATGCAATTTCTGAGTACAATAGTAGGGTATGTTTTTGGTTTAGTCTATCAGCATATTACCGAATATATTGTAAGTAAAAGGCCTACAGAGCAACTCTTTAGGCCTGTAACAGTCAGTAAAACAGAAAGAAAGGACGAATACTAGTCGATAAGTTTATTTTTCAGCGCATAGTGGATCAGTTCTGAATTGCGCGACATATCCATTTTATCCATGATCCGGTCGCGGTAGGTGCTTACGGTTTTCGGACTGATGTGTAGCTCTTCAGCAATCTCGGAGTTTGTATAGCCCTGGACAATGAATAAAAACACCTGGTATTCTCTCTCCGAAAGCAGTTCGTGCTTTTGTTTCTCTTTATCTGAATAGATAAATGATGCCATTTTCCCGGCTACTTCGGAGCTAAGGTATTTTTCGCCTGCTAATATTTTCTTGATGGCAAGTTCAAGTTCATCGGAGGCAACAGCTTTTGTCAGGTAACCCGAAGCTCCTGCTTTTAAGGCCCTGTTTATATATTGCTGGTCGTCATAAATACTGAGCATTAAAACTTTTGTGTCAGGTTTCGACATTTTAATTTGTTTCAGGGCATTTAAACCGCCACCACCGGGCATGGATATATCCAGAATGATGATATCGTAGTCGTTGCTGGTAACTTTCTGTACTACTTCGTGTGCATCTTCCGCTTCATCTATTATAAAAGAGGCAGAAATATCCTCAATAATATCTTTGATACCGTTACGTACTATGGGATGATCGTCAGCAATTAAGAGTTTCATATGTCTAAAATTAATATTTTTATTAATACGGGACAGTGATACGCACGACTGTTCCATTTTTTTTGTTGCCTTTAAATTTTGCCGTGCCATTCCACATGTTTACACGTTCAACAATTGTGATAAGTCCAAAAGAAAGATGACTGTCAATATCATCCTGTGTTATACCTATGCCATTATCTGATACGGTGAGTACATAATTCTTTTTGGTCATTCTGAGTTGAATATTTACATTTGTTGCCTTTGCATGCCGGTACACATTGGTTAGCAATTCGTTAAGTACCCTGTATATAGTTGAAGACCTGTCGTATTCCACTTCAAAGTGCTCAGGCTCAAATTCAACCGTGCATTTAATACCTGTTCGTTCTTCAAAATGACGGATTTCCCACATGATGGTTTCCAATAGGCCTAATTCGTCCAGCATTTTTGGCCTTAGCTGGAGTGATAGCTTTTGTACTTCTTTGACGCTGTCATCAATTATTTGATTCATGGAGGCAAATTTCTTTTGCAAAGCTATGTTTTCCATAGGCCACTTTTTGGCGATCCACTGGATATCCATTTTCAGCCCGGTAAGCAATTGGCCCAGACCGTCATGAATTTCCCGGGCAATCATCTTTTTCTCTTCCTCTGTTTTTGTGTCCATATATATGGTAAGCTGACGTAGCTTTTCTTCTGACTTTTTTAGTGACTGCTCGGCCAGTTTACGTTCTGTTATATCTTCCAGCAGGCATTGAGCTCCGGTTATCTTTTTCTTGTCTCCTAGTATAGGAGTGATGATATAACGGAGGAACACTTCTCTTCCCCAATATGATTTATAGAAACTTTCATTTTTTAATATTTTACCCGTTCTAATGCATTTTTTATAATCATCAGAAAAGCCTGTTTCAACTAAAGACTCGTAATCCAATGTGTTAAAAGTGACGGTTTCTTCTTCGGAAGGGGAGTCAAAGATTTCCAATGCTTTTTTGTTAGCATTGATCGGATTACCCTCCAGGTCAAGAGTGACAATACCTACGGGCGCATAAACAAATAACCCTTTATAGCGTTCTTCGCTATTTTTTAATGCTTCCTCAGCACTTTTCTGTTCGGTAATGTCTCTGCCAACTCCGATCATTTCAATTACCTCATTTTGTTCATCTAACAATGCTGTTGCTACCCACTCAAGCCAACGCATTCCCTGTACTGTATTTACATGTAATTGTATAATACCCCTATGTAGCGGTGCGGATAGTGACAGTACTACTTTTTTAATTTTATCGATGTCTTTCTTCAGGACAAAAGTGTATAACTTCTCTCCGATAATTTCTTCTTCGGGCCTTTGGAATAATTTTGAAAAGGACGGACTGATATAAGTGAATTCGTCATTACGATTTATTTTTACAACCAGGTCTGTCTGATTTTCAACAATCATCCGGTACTTTTCCTCGCTTCGTTGCATTGCCTGTTCAGCCAGTAATCGTTCTGTAATATCATTGACAAGACAAACAATTCCTTTTTGGCCGCCAGGAAGGTTAAATGATCGCTCCGACAACTGCATGTAGGCTATTGTGCCGTCTTTCTTTATACTTTTTTCGGTGTGATGCAGGATCCTTCCCTTGAGTAATTGGGCAATATTTCTTTCGACAGCACCGTAATTTTCAGGATGTGTAAGCATGTGTACTTTATGCCCAATCATCTCTTCCCTTGTATAGCCCATCAGGTCAGTATAGGCAGGATTGACATCCAGAATAGTGCCTTCAGTATCTTCGATGAGAATGCCACCGGGCGAGAAATTGAATAACAACCTGTATTGCTTCTCTTTGTTAATGATCTCTTCGATCGCTTTTCTCTGGTCGGTAATATCTGAAATAGTTCCTTCGATAAACATTAAGCCTTCACCTGCATTTGTTACCAGGTGAGAGTTTGCCTGCAGGATGATTTCTTCACCGTTCTTTTTCTTGGCATTAATAATATAATTATTAACCGTTTTCTTGGTCTCAAGCAATTTGGTATAAACAGCACGGTCTTTCTTGTTCTGCCAGAAATTATATAAAAGAGTGTTTTTATGATTTTTACGTGCATCCAGCCTCAGAATCTTACAAAAAGCTTTGTTATAGTCCAGTAAAACTCCATCAAGGGTTGCAAGAAAAAAACCAACATCCAGATCGTGGATCATTCGCCTGAACTTTTCTTCACTCTCACGTAAGAGGTTCTCAGCTTCTTTTCGCTTAGAAATATCCAGCGCAAAAGCAAAGGTTACTTTTTCGCCGAAATATATACCGTTCGACAACCGTATATCTTTAAGAAAAACTTCTCCGTTTTTTCTTTTTCCCCAAAACTCAAATTGCTGCGGTATCCCTTCATATGCTTTTTGAATATAGCCGGCAACTTTATTGAGATCGTTCATTCCCGGAGCAGCCACCACTTCAGGCGATTGGCCAATAAGTTCCTCTTTTTTATATCCATACATGTCAACAACCGCACTATTGATGTCGATAAATGTACCGTCTGCTTTTTGTACATAAATGGCATCAATAGCGTTGTTAAAGATGTTCTCAAAACTTGTTTTCTGCTGAATCAGTTTTTCTTCGAATTTTTTACGCTCCGAGATATCACGCATGATACCTTGCACGCTTATTATCCGTCCGTTCTTGATAATAGGTGTTGCATTGATCTCGGTTGGAATGATCTTTCCCTGCCTGTCTTTCTGATAAATCTCGAAGTTTAGCAGCTGCTCACCTTTTAATATTTTGTAAACGGCATTTACGGCTTTCTTTATTTCAGAAGCCGGAGTAGAGACACTTAAATACTTACCAATTAAATCCTTTTGTTTATAGTTGTACCGCTCCTCAATATTAGGGCTTACATACGTAATGTAACCTGATGGGGAAATACTGAAAAAGACATCTATGGTCGTCTCTACAAAACTCCTGAACTTTTCCCTCGACTCAAAAAGGTCATTCTGCGCTTTAATTCTATAGGTTATGTTGGTTATAAAAGCAAATGACCCTAACGGCTGGTCGTTGTTATCTCTGAGTGTGGTGGTATTAAATTGCGTATGTACTTTTTCACTTGATTTATGTAAAAGAACAATCTCATAGGAATGATGTTTGTTTTTACTGCCGTACGTTAATTGATGGGTAAATACTTTTTGATTCTCTTTGTCCACAAAATCAAAAGGGGTTTTCCCTATCATTTCCTCCCTTTTATAGCCTAGCATCCGGCAAATAGATTCGTTCACCTCAATTGTTTTTCGATCCTTATCAATACGCCAGAATCCCTCGTTTGTGGTGGCGACGAGCAGCCGATAATATTCTTCGCTTTTTAATATATGGTTTTCAAATTCTTTTTGTTGTGTGATGTCCCTGACAATTGCCTGAATGTAAGGTTTATTATTTATAATTACCTGGTTCAAAGAAACTTCAGCATCAAAATCAGAGTTGTCAGCCCTTTTATGCTTCCATTCGAACAGTTGAGGTTTTCCAGCAAGGGCTTTTTTAATTTTTTCTATTCCACTATCTCCGGAATTACGACCGTCTGGCTGTTTTACAGGGGAAAACTCTATGGGTGTATGCCCGACAATTTCATTTTCGGAACATCGGAACATTTCAAGCGTTTTTGGATTGCAGGCTATAAAAGTCTCTTCATCCATAAGAAAAATGGCATCATTGGCCGATTCGTACAATACCTTGTAAAACTCTGAAGTATTCAATTGCTTGCCTTGAGAAGGAGTTGCCTTGTTTTTCATCGTGATTGTAACAGTTAAAATTCTTCTCAATTTTACGTATTTGTCAAATTGAGCAGAAGACTTGTTCTTCTAAGAATGAGCTAATTTAAAAAAAACTGAGTAAAAGGAAACCCTGTCATCTTATAAACCTGGAGATATGCGTGGATTTTTAATCAATATGTGGTTTAATTCCCCGACCCTCTGGGTCGGAAATAAATATGTTTGCGAAGCAAACTCAATTTAATACCCCTATGGCTCTGCCTCGGGGTAGTTTATTCAAATAACCATCCATCCGGATTGGGAACAACTTGTTTTGTGTCTAAATACTTCATTCCTTTGACGCATCGGATAATGAGCCAGATAGTCCAGAATATAAGTATGAAAATTCCGATAATAATCATTGATAACACCACACCCACAACAATCATAATTAGTCCTTTCCAAAAAGTACTGATCAGATACTGATAATGGCTTTTCAGCCAATCAGGCATTTCATCGTCCTTATTTGTATAGGCGATAACCACACCTACAATGGCCGTGATACCAAATACGAGACCTACCAGATAAAGAATGTAGATAAGCCGCACATTTTCGATAGTCTTGTTTTCTATAGGAGATATGTCGTTCATAATCGATGGATTAAATTTAGCACACTAAATTAAAACAAATAATGGATTTCATGTAGCTAGACTAAATCATTCATTTTCAGGTTCCGGGCGTCTTTTGAAATCAAGGGAAACAGAATTAACACAATACCTTAAACCAGTAGGTTGCGGTCCGTCAGGAAATACATGCCCGAGGTGGCTGTTGCAGGAGGCGCATTTTATTTCGATGCGTTGCATGCCAAAACTGTTGTCGGGCACTTCTAAAACGGCTTTCTTATCTATACCTTCGTAAAAACTGGGCCAACCCGAGCCCGAATCGTATTTAGTGTCAGAACGAAACAACTCGGCGCCACAAGCTACGCAGTAATATATTCCCTGTTCATCATGCTTGTAATATTTTCCTGTGAATGGTGGTTCGGTACCGCAATTGCGCAATACAGTGTATTGTTCGGTTGTAAGTTCCTGCTTCCACTGCTCTTGGGTTTTAATAGAGTTTTTGTTTTCTTTCATAGGGGGCTCAGTTGTTTGCCCGATCAGGCTCGAAGTAATAAGTATTAAAAAAGTAACTAATAAGTTGCGCATCTGTATGAGTGTAAGAGAACAAAGTTAAAGGATTAATTACATGCCTTATGTGAAAAATATCTGTGTCATTGTTATTATCCGTATATTTATACGGTTGTTAGGGAGTTATAAAACCAGTTGCGTCCTAAACGATGAA
>DGOT01000254.1:0-3051 GCA_002389465.1 Bacteroidales bacterium UBA4459
CGGCTATAAATGAAAAAAGGGCTAAATAGAAGGTTTTGAAAATATTGATTTGTAAAAATTGATCTTTATATTTCTCTTAAATCCAAGTGACGGCCAAGGATATCCTTTACGAACATTCCAGAGGATTTATCAGCATTTACGATCCTGATAATATCTTCTTTTACCTGATCTGCGACGTCCAGGGTTTCTGCCGCTTTCATGGCATAGTCATAGGCCGAATGTACATCCATGCCTGTAATTTCATACCCCCATCCCTCAGCCAGCCAGTGAAGTGATGCCATGGCTGCACCAAGAGCAAATTTGGGATCTTTTTCAAGATAATCTCTGGCAGCGCGGTTCAATGTCTTTGGATCACATGGACTTTGATAGGCGAGCTTAAGCGCTAAGGGCAACATCCCGAGTGATTTTGCCGTTGCAAACCACTTTCCTTCTTCATCCGGCGTTGATTCAATCAGATCTTCCAGGATTTGAACCTTTTCTTTCATCGGGTATTTTTTTGCAATATTTCTGAACGTCGCAAGATTGGTCTGGCCTTGATTAACTGTCAGCGCATATTGCTNNTGTCGTTCAATCCGCATGAAGCCTTGGCGTATTTAACCGCTTTTCCTTTTTTGCCCATGGCAATAAGCGCCTGAACACCATATTTACGTTCATACCAGGAAATATGCGGCGCAAGTTCAAGCAAATTAAGAAGCTCCTGGTACCTGCCGGCTGCCAGCAAACAGGACAAACATGCACCGGTGCCGTTGAAATAAGAAAAAGCACCCTGTTTTGTTTCTTCCCAGGTTGTTTGCACGATTGGGAGCAACTCATTAGCCCATTTTGAAGCGGTTTCAGATGACCCGCACACGTCTCCCCAGCGATCTCCCAACAAATCCAGATATCCAACACCGTCATCGTTAAAAACATCCCAGAGCCGATCCAGCCACTTTTCTCTTGTTTTTTGATCAGCCGGAGCTTTGATCACAATATCCACTAATACAGTCATGGCATTGTACACAGCTGTTCCCAGAGCTCCGGATGACGAGTCTATATGTTCCAGTGCAGGCCAGAATTTTTCCATGAGCTTGATTGAACCCTCTGCACCCAATATAGGGTCTTTCCGGGCAGCCTTTTTGATCTCGGAAACTGCTTCTTTAATTCTTTTACACGCCAGTTTGGACGCTTTCCAACCGTAAACGTTTTTGCGAAACCGGGACGTAAACATCCATTTATGCGGTTTGGTTTTCCTCATTTCAATTTTACCGTTTATTTTTTGTCGCAACTTCCCCCGAGAATACAAAGGTAACTACTTCCATTAAGTCGAAGCATCAGGGGATTATGCTGAAATTTTAGGAATCAATTTATATTTTAATTTCATCCCAAAAATCGTCAAACTTTTTTTCAGCATCGATTAAACAAAAACTTATACTTTCAATATTATTAGCCTCGCTAACGCGCTTTTTAACAGTCCTTAAAGAATAAAGAGATTTGTTTCTTAAATCTGGGCCTGCTTTATGATTATCAAGATGTTCTTTCATTTTTGAAATCATATCGTCAACTTTTTCTAACAATTTGATGCGACATCGTTGAGTCATTTTATCAAGTAATTTCTTTGCTTCTGTAATCATGTTATATGGGGCCGACGACGATAAAATCTGTTTTAGTCTTTCAATATCTCTTGCTATATTTGAATCTTTCATTAATTCATACAAATTGTTGTTAAACTCTTCGAACGATTGAACCAAGTTTTTCCAAAAATCAATGTGTTGAGTATAAAACGCTGATATTTTTTCCACATCGTCAGCTAATTTTTGGACTTCTTTTTTTTTATCGTAAAAAGCATTGATCAAAGAGAAAGAGTCAAGTTTAACAGATATTTTTCCAACAAAATTCAAACAACCATTTATTTCTTCCTCATACGGGAAAAAAGGTTTTTGGCTGGCAGATTTGAATGTTTTTAATGTAATTTCCCAATTCTTTATTTTCTCTGCTAAAAGCCTCGAAAATTCATATTGTTCGATGCAATCATTAAAGCTTTTTTCTTCAAACAACTTCTTATATAAAAATTTCACATCTTGAAATTTTGAGTTATCAACAGATTCATTTGCAACTATTTTTACACTTTTCTCTATAGATTCTATTAAAATCTGCTTAACTATAAGTGGCTCAATAATTTTCTCATCTACTCTAAAATGAATCCCCAAATCTTCTGCAAACCAAAAAATATATTGTAAAATTATAAGGTCTGACAAATTATGTAATTCTTTTACATATTGAACAAACTCATCTAATATAACATAGCCATATTTTCCAATCTGATCTTTTATGCAAGACCTAACTATGGCTTCTTGCTCTTTTAATTTATCTTTTTCAAAATCAAATAAAAGCTGCCTATGACCCAGCTTAATATCCTCAATATCTTGTTTTCTCACAATCTAACGTCCGAAGTTATTGACTACTTTTTTGAGTAGACCTCATTCACTTTATCCCGCAGTTTTCCTGAACATTTAAACGTGACAACCTTCCGTGGCGCAAGCATCATGTCACCGCCGGTGGCCGGGTTCCTGCCCCTTCGTTCCTCTTTCTGTTTCACGCAGAATTTCCCGAAACCGCTGATAAGAACATCTTCGCCAGATTCCAGAGTTTTTTTGATGATTTCCAGGAGGGTTTCGGTTGTGTCATTGGCTTTCTTTTTGGTAAAGCCGAGGTGGTTGGTCAGTGTTGATATTATGTCGGCTTTTGTAAGTGATCCTGGCTTGTTCTTTGGCATGTGAGGCTCCTGTTTTTTTTGGAATTTAGCTGTTATGATCAATCTAATCTATGGGTGTATAGCAAATAAGTAAATCTTAAATCAAAGATTATTATAATGAGTTCAACCTATTTTTCAGATACGTATATCGCTTCTGGGTTTTATCATTCCTGACACCGATCGCCAGTGCTTTCTTTGTTCCAACCATATTCTTTCAAGCTGACCCTGGAGGTCAGACAATGTGCTTTGGTTAAATTTAGTCATCTGTACCTGTTTGCCCTTCATTCCATTCCATGCTCAATCCTACGAGAAACTGTATT
>DGOT01000254.1:3146-3630 GCA_002389465.1 Bacteroidales bacterium UBA4459
CCATATATTGCGAACTAATTCCCTTGACATACAATAGGATGTACCCTATACATTCTGCTTTTTTGAAGAGTTAAATGCATGAAAAGCGACTTTATTCGTGGGAGACATGATAAATGATTGATTCAGACGAAATAAAATTAAAAAATGAAATTAATGGGATCATGGTAAGAATTAAAAAAATAATGACAGGCCATATCAAATAAATACAACCTAACCTATAGTACACCCATAAATGATTCCCTTAAAAGATGAAAATCCATCCAAAACAATTCCGGTTGTAAATGTTTTTCTGATCGTAACCAACATTTCAGTCTTTATTTATATGAATTACGTTGCGCTGGTTCCCACCCAATCCATAATATTTAAATTGGGATTTATACCCTACGAGCTGTCTCATTTCGTTGATGTTAATCCGAAAAACCTTGTTCCAATACCACTAACCATCTTAACCGCAATGTTTATGCACGGGGGATGGCTTCATTTG
>DGOT01000254.1:3695-4235 GCA_002389465.1 Bacteroidales bacterium UBA4459
CAGCAACTTTGGTCCATGGATTTATAAATATCAATTCACAGGTTCCGACTTTAGGTGCCAGTGGCGCAATCGCCGGTGTCCTTGGTGCATATATGTTCCTTTTTCCAAAAGCCCGGATAAAAACCCTGGTGATATTATTTGTGTTCATCCAGATAGTCCATATTCCTGCTGTGATAATGCTTGGTTACTGGATCTTGTTACAGGTTTTAAGTGCATATGCTGAGCATGGATCAAGGGCGGGCGGAGGTATAGCCTGGTTTGCACATATCGGCGGGTTTGTTGCCGGGTTGGTTTTGATTATTATGTTTAAGAAACCAGGGAGGAAGCGGTATCCAAAAAAGTGGAAATAAATCCCGTGTGATAAGTTGGCACTCACTTATGCCTTCACATACACGCCAATCCCAGCAGTTTTAATTTTTCCCAGCTTTTTCAAAATCTTAACATTATCGTATATTTTTCTTCTATTGAAATCCGTCTTTTTCATTAATGTAACGACATCAACACCCTTTTTGCTTCTTTTTATAACCCCGAGAATTGTAT
>DGOT01000200.1 GCA_002389465.1 Bacteroidales bacterium UBA4459
GCCAGTAACCCGTGTTTTTTGCACTTGCTGTCAGTTCCAGAAGATATGTCCCTGAAAGGGAGAGTGAAACCAGAAAACAGGCCGAAATAAAAAGCAACAGAGCGGCAGCAAGCGGAAGAGGTTTTATTGTAGACATTGAAATAACGGAACGCTCTTATTCTGGGACAATATTGTTGCCGCTGGATATCTTTATACTAACTTGGGATGCTATAGATAGAGTGAACACCACAGCTGAGCACTCTATACGATCTTCACGCTCACCTCAGTCTTCTCGCAAGCGTAAGCCTGTACAGTCCATAAACAACCGCAAGTAGAGCAATCAGATAAAAGGTAAAAAAGAACTTATCGTGACTCATTTTTCTAAGGCCTCCCTTAAATATGTTGGCCCAGCTTGATAGCGCCCCCGGGAAATTCACAATCGCTGCGGGCTCAAACTTACGATAGTTCGACATCTGGTCGGATGGAATTAACCTGATTGTTTCAAATGTCCAAACGTCTCCAACATCCGGCTCAAACCTCAAGTGAAATTTTCGCAGGAGTTTTTCACCGCTCAACGGATTAAACGGGATAAACACCTCTGTAAATTTATCGCCACCATGTTGCAGGCGAAATATAGCCCGGTTGCGATAGCCGAACTTATACGTTCGCCAGCCAAGTCTAAAATACAATACGCTATTTTGGGTGGGGGGAACACCTAACTTAAAATACACCCCGGCAAGCTGCGACAATGGAAAATCCAAAAGTGGTGAGGCAATAAACGGGTCTTCCGTCTTCACTTTCAGGACATTCCCTCCCAAGTGCTCAAACCCGCTGATATGAAAATCCTGAATGATATAATCTTGCCCGTTGCCACCAAGTTGATTCTGAGTGACAAACGTAAGAGGCTTATAGCTGTTTGGTATCAAGGCATCATAGCGCTGGTCAGAATCAGACTCTACAAAGGAAATTTCCGTGATTTTAAACCGGCATCCCTCACACTCATCAATATCCCATCTAATGGCTGCTAGCTCTTCTTCCTCATACATATCCAATGGTATGTAGAGCTGATTAAACTTTTGCCCCTTCAGGGTAATGGGATATTTGAATTTCTCTTCGATTCCGTGCAAATCTGTTTCGTAAAACAGTTCGGATCGAAAATCATCCGTAAAATCAGACATCTCGTAACGAATCAAAACGCCTCTGGCATCCTTTTCCGTCTCCAGCATCTCAATGCGCAGGTAAGGGTCGAACTCACCAGGTGAAAACCAGCCATCGTTGTTGATATCTATATTATGCAGGGCAACGGTGTGAAGCAGGCTTAAGCCGACTAATGCAGAAGCGTTCATTAAATTCTATTCAACCGTTTCGTTGTTAAGGGGCCGCCCGGACTGAACCATTCGATATACCAAAAATACCAGGGCGGCAGCGTACATGTTGTGTAACACATTAAGCATTTTGGACGGGCCAAATATTGAACCCGTCTCACCGACAAGTTGTGTGTAAACTTTCGACAAACTTGGAAAAAATGTCATCTCAAAGTTAAATGGAGCAGCAAGAAATAAAGTAAATAAATTAATATCCCCTTTGAATAGCCGATAAGCAAACCACGTCATGAAAAACGCGAATATCGCAAACCCCAACTTCCTGGGATCTTTAACATAGTTCAACAGCAACACAGGAAACAACGGCAACCAGGCTACATAATGTGCACTGTGGGTAGCGATCAGAAAGTAACAGGCAAGCACAACCCCGGACCCAACTATGAATTTATACTCGTAGCTGATAAAGGCCTGGGTTTGAAGTGCCAGCAAAGTAAAAAAGTATGCAAATACCAGTGGGTAAAGCCACTTAAATGACATCCCGTACAGCACATTAGCCTTACTATCCTGATAGACGGAACCCTGCGCAAACGCGGGGCTTAAGTGAAAATATCTTTCGAGCAAAATAGGCAAGACAACGCTTGCAAACAACACGCTGCCCGTTAATAAAATAGTTTTGACGTTTTGACGCCATTTTTCTTTTTCATTATACAGGGCCAACAAAAATATGGGCGCTGTCACCACATAAATCTCCCTTCCATTAATTGCCAAGCTGAGACAAAAGGCCGCTGCCAGTGGTTGTTTCTTTTTTAACAGCAACGCGGTTAAGGCCATAAACAACAGAGGAATCGTCTCATAACGTCCAAAGAAATAACTTGCGTAGAGCGTAATGGGATTAAACACCCAGAATAATACAGCAATGCATGCACGTTTCTTATCGTCGAAGAACAGCCAGATCACCCACATCGTCAACACATCACAAATCAGATACGACAACTTAAAGATGAATAAATGGCGAAATACACTCGGATGATTAATGAATATAAAATAATCCGCCATATTGGATGTCGTCTTTGATACATCCTCCAAAAAAAATACAATATTTGGATCTTTCAAAAAGGGAGATAGAACCGCCAAAAAGCCATATTCAATATAATACGTAACTAAGCGGTTCTGCTGGGGGAAAAAAATATCATTGTTGAGGCTATATACAACGCGCCGAAATTCGGAAAACAAATCGACATGGCTGAAAAAAGGCATGATGAGGATTCTTATCAAGATACCGACGCATACTAATATCAAGAG
>DGOT01000256.1 GCA_002389465.1 Bacteroidales bacterium UBA4459
TACATTCATGTAGAAGTTGAGGATCTCATATTCTACAACACGCTTACGCCCAATGGTGACGGAGTGAATGATAAATGGATTATTGACGGTATACAGTTCTACCCCGAGAATAAAGTATTTCTGTTCAACCGCTGGGGAGATGAAATTAACTACCTGGAGCATTATGATAACAGCAGTGTTTATTGGGACG
Organism: Bacteroidales bacterium UBA4459; assembly: GCA_002389465.1. Taxonomy (GTDB): domain Bacteria; phylum Bacteroidota; class Bacteroidia; order Bacteroidales; family F082; genus UBA4459. The sequence goes on from DGOT01000256.1 coordinate 191, forward strand.
GAAAAAGCAAACATGATAAAGTATTACCTGATGGCACTTATTACTATGTATTTTATATAAAAATAGAAGGTGTTGAAAGAACATTTACCGGATGGGTTTTTATGCACGGTGCACATCAATAAAAAAACGAGAATACTTAAAAAACTACTGATATGAAAAGGACGGTATTTACACTATTGATCACAATGCTTAGCTTAGGAGCGTTTGCTCAGCAAGACGCATTGTTCAGCCAATACATGTTCAATAAACTGATTATTAACCCGGCTTATGCAGGTTCACGTGACGGCTTAAGCATGACTCTTGTCGGGCGAAGACAATGGGTAGGAATTGAAGGAGCCCCTCAAACCCTGACATTTTCGATACAATCGCCGCTAAAAAATGATAACATTGGCCTAGGTTTTTATTTCTACACGGATATATTAGGGCCTTATCAATCCTCAGGGGCTATTGGTACTTTTTCCTACAGGTTAAAACTGGGTAGAGGACACCTGGCGTTTGGCCTTCAGGGAGGTGTCAAATACACTACTTTCGACATCAATAAAATCACTGTGCCTGATGAATCAGATGCTTTGTTAACCAATGGATATTCTAAAAAGTTCGTCCCTGACGCTAACTTTGGGATTTACTATAATACCAACAGGTTTTATGTTGGCTTTTCATCAAAACACCTGTTTGAGGCGGAGTATGGTTACATAGAAAACGCGAGTGATGAGTCGGTTTACGGAACGCTGATTAGGCATTTCTATGCCATGGCCGGTGTTGCCATCCCGTTAAGTGAAAGTTTGGTGCTCAGGCCATCAACTCTGGTGAAGTTTACACCAAATGCTCCTGTTCAGGTCGATCTGAATGCCAGCTTATTAATAAAAAATACGCTTTGGCTTGGGGTTTCTTACAGAACAAAAAAAGCAGTTGTATTGCTTGCAGAAGTTGTGATTGGTGAAAAGCTCAGAATAGGATACTCATATGACATATATATGAACGAAATTCAGCAATATAACAGTGGATCACATGAAATTATGTTGGAATACAATATTCCGATAATTAAAAACAGAATGTTAACACCAAGGTATTTCTAGTTAACTTTTGACATTAATAATTCAAATTAAGAAAACCTATGAAATCTAAATATTTAATTCTGGCATTGGCCTTTTTGACAGCTTGGGGATCACAGACCTTTGGCCAATCCATAAAAAAAGCAGATAAACGTGTTACTTTTTATGAATATGCAGTAGCCATTCCGGTTTTGGAAAATATTATTGCAAAAAACAAGGAAGGAAAACAGGAGGCTATGGTATTGCTGGCCGACTGTTACCGCCTGATCGGCGATGAAGAAAATGCAGCTGGAATGTATGGCCGTATAATAAGTCTTGACAGCATTGACCCGATCAATCATTATTACTATGGCCAGGTGTTACGTACACTGGGAAAATATCAGGAAGCAAAAGAACAGTTTTTAACGTATGCCAAACTTGTTCCCGATGATCCCAAAGGACCTCTTTTTGCTGAATATTGCGAAGAAATTTATTCATTACTCAGTACGGCACCTGAAAACAAGGTGCATAATATTTCATCCATCAACTCGGAAAATTCAGAGTTTTCTCCTGTTATTTATAAAGACGGAGTTCTCTTTTCGTCCGACAGGAAACTAAAAAAATATCTGAATCCTATCTACGATTGGACCGGTGCTCCATACCTGAACTTTTTCTTTGCAACAGCTGACAGCTCTCGCCCTTCATATGATCCTTCTTATACTGAAGCCGAAGGCTTTTCAAATAAACTAAATGATGAGTATCATGACGGAACAGCTGTTCTTAACATTACCGGCGATGTCATCTACTTCACCAGAACCATCAAGAAAAAAGGTGAGAAAGATGAGGATAATATCATTACGTACAGGCTTAAAATTTACACTTCAGAATTTGCGGATGGTAAATGGACCAAGGCAAAGCCAATAACACTGAATAGTGATACATATTCCATAGGTCATCCGGCGTTGTCGACTGATGATAATAAACTGTATTTTGTATCAGATATGCCCGGAGGATTTGGCGGTACTGATCTTTATATATCAGAAAGGGCCGAAGAAGGTTGGGGCGAACCCAGAAATCTGGGGCCTGTTATCAATACGCCCGAAAACGAAATGTTTCCTTACATACATAAAGACGGCACTTTGTATTTTGCTTCAGCAGGTCATTTGGGATATGGTGGATTGGACATTTTCTTTTCAAAAAAGGAGAATGATGTATGGTCGGAACCTGTGAACATGATGGCTCCTTTGAATTCATCCTACGATGACTTCGGAATTACTTTTATGCCCGGCTTGAATATCGGCTTATTCAGTTCAAACCGCCCCGGAGGTTCCGGAAAAGATGATATTTATGCTTTTGAAGGATTAATAACCGTAAAAGGAAAAGTTTTAGCGTGTGATGACTCAGGTATTGACTGCATTCCTCTTGCAAATGCAACTGTATTTGTTCTCGACAAAAGCACAAATAAAGTAAATGTTCTAAAAACGGATTTGGCAGGTCATTACGAACTTGAAGTTAGTCCCAGAAGCGAATATTCCATTAAAGCCAGCAAAGAAGGTTATTTTAGTGATTGTTCAAGTATTAAAGTGGGAAATAAATATTTTACCGTGCGCGATCTGATCCTGGAAAAACCAAAAGCAGGAAAAGTGTTTACCGTTGACAATATTTATTACGATTTCGACAAGTCATTTATTCGTGAAGACGCCAAACCTGCGCTGAATAATCTGGTGCGTATCATGCAGGAAAATCCGATTACTGTTGAGTTAAGTTCGCACACCGACTGTAGGGGAAGCGATGAATACAATATGAAGCTTTCGCAGCGCAGAGCGCAGGCTGCCGTTGACTACATTATAGAACAGGGTGTTAACACAAGCCGGATTACAGCTAAAGGATATGGCGAATCGAAACCGGTTGTTATTTGCAGCCCATGCCTGTCGTGTACAGAAGAAGAACACCAGTTAAACCGGCGTACTGAATTTAAAATAATCAGTGTTACACCCGAGCCTCCGCCAAGGGAAATTGATGAATCAAAATACCTGAATGGAGACCTCTTTAACCAAGATTATTTTCCAAAAAGTTTCTTTGAAGGATGTAATTTTTCAGAACCACTTGATAATTAAAGGAAATGATATTACCTTTGGACAAAATATTAATTGCGACGTTGATACAAGGCAAGCAAATGAGACAGCTTGGGGTAAATGAAATGGCGTTGCCTTAATTATTGGGGTTGCTTGTACCTGATGATTAAACCGTAATGTTGTTTCGCTGAATTTACCTTAATTGTTTCCCTGAGGGTGGGCCGTAAGGCCCACCTTTTTTATTTGTTATCAGGGAACACTTCTTCCTGCCAATCGTTATTTTCTTTTATAAGGTCAATTAAGGCGTCAACAGCCAGTGATTCATCGAGATTTTTACGTACAAGCGTAGTTCCTTTGTATAGATTTATTTTTCCTTTACCACAGCCAACATAACCGTAATCAGCATCTGTCATCTCTCCTGGTCCGTTTACAATACAGCCCATTACAGCAATCTTAAGGCTTTTTAAATGTGCGGTTTTCTTCCTGACTTTTTCCAGATGTTCCATGATACTAAAATGCGTGCGGCCACACGAAGGGCAGGCAATAAATTCCGCTTTGGAATAACGTAACCCCAGAGCCTGCAAAATATCCAGGGCCAAGCGGGCATTGTCATCGGTAGATGCGTTTTTGTTATGGATACAAATACCCTGCGCCGGACAAATATCTTTTAAAAAGGAAAATTCGGCCGCGGCTCTTAAACAGACAATTTTCTGGTCAGTCGAATAATCAAGTTTTATGAAAGAAGGTTGTTCCGGTTGGCCTGCTTCAGAAAATTTGGCTTTTTCATATTCTGTAATTTTTCTTCCTTTGTATAAAACTTCGTGTCCGTCCAGTGAAAAATCGGAAACAGCGGAAATTCCCTGTGAAATAACATAAGGCGGTTTTGTGAAATAAGTCTGGTGAAGTTTATCTCCCTCTTTTTTAAGAATAATTTTTTCAGCATGTATTTCCGGTGGATCTTTTTTACCGTATAATTCTACCAATTTTTGGGCAACTGGAATTTCTTCTGCCGGGTCTTCGGTCAAACTTACCCGTACCGTATCTCCTATGCCCAGCATCAGTAAATGGCCAATGCCCGCTGCCGATTTAATTCTTCCATCGATACCGGCACCAGCTTCGGTAACGCCAAGATGCACCGGGTAATAAACGCCTTCTTTATTCATTCGGTTTACCAACAACTTATTGGCTTCAATCATAATGCGTACATCGCTTGCTTTTAGCGACAGCGTCAGCTGTTCAAACCCGTATTGTCGGCAAATTTGTATAAATTCCATCGCCGATTCCACCATGCCATTCGGTGTGTTCCCATGTCTGACAAGAATACGGTTGGACAGCGAGCCATGGTTAACGCCGATGCGGATGGCTGTATGATGCCTTTTACACGTATTCAACAAGGGAAGTAATTTCTTTTCTGTTTCTTTCAATTCAAAAAGATATTCTTCTTCTGTATATCCGGCCTTTATTTGATGAGTGCCTGTGAAATTACCGGGATTGATCCGTACTTTTTCGACATATTGAGCTGCAATCCCGGCAATATTCGGATTGAAATGCACGTCGGCTACCAGGGGCAGTTTGTACCCTTTTTGGATAAGGATGCTTTTTATGTTTTCCAGATTCCGGGCCTCATTGATGTTTTGTACTGCCATGCGCACTACAGCACACCCTGCGTCAGCCAGTTTCACGACCTGGCGAATTGTGGCATCTGTATCTGTTGTCCGGGTAGTGGTCATCGACTGAACAACAACAGGGTTATTACCTCCGATCAATAAATTCCCTATCCGAACTTCCCGGCTTCGGCTATGTAGCTCCTCATGAAACGAGAAAAAAGACATCATTCAGTTTTGTATCCGCTGCCAAAATTAACATTAAGTCAGCAGGTAACGAACACAACTCAGAACTTTCGCAAAATGGCCTGTACCGAAGCGGCATAACCGCCACCGAACAGGTTTACATGCACCATCAGCGGGTAGAGATTACAATAATCGAGACGCTGCTGCCATCCCTTTTCAAGTGGATAATAACGATGATAGGCTTCGTAAAAACGGCTGTTAAACCCTCCGAACAATTGCGACATCCCCAGTTCCATTTCCCTATGGCCATAATAAACGGCCGGGTCAATAATGACGGGCTTCCCCTGTTCGTTCACCATGTAATTGCCGCTCCATAGGTCGCCGTGGAGCAACGCCGGCGGTTCCCGGGGAAACAGCTCGGGCAGTTTCAGGTAAAACCGTATAAAAGCACGTGCCAAATCCGTTCCTATCCTTCCGTTATCCCGGGCCATTTTTACCTGTTTTTCCAATCGTTCCTCCCGGAAAAAATCTTCCCAGTTATCGTGCTTTTTATTCAACTGAGGAAGGAATCCGATATAATTGTCATGATCCAGCCCGAAATAAGTGGCTGTATTCCGGTGCAGAGTAGCCAGTCCTTCGGCAAACAACTCCCAGAAATCCGGCTGCTTTGGAGCGCTTTTGATAAAACCAAGAATAAGAAAGGCTGTGTTGTTTGTTTTGCCCGTTGCCATTACTTCAGGGACGTCAATAGCACCTGTTGAAGCCAGTATTTTCAGCCCCAGGGCTTCTTTTTCAAACATCCCGGGATAAAGCGAAGCAGAGTTTTGCTTGACGAAAAACAATCCGGCATTTGTACCTACTTTGTAGGCATCGTTGATGGAACCTCCGCTGACAGAGTTTGTATTTAAAATTTCAACCGGCTTGTTGAAATTTTCCGATAATATTTGCTCGACAGCGGTTTTCCAGAACATCATTCATACGGGTTAACAATGCTATTTTCCAATCAAATAACGAATTTCGTCAAGAACTCTGCGGACTTGTTTCTCATTCAATCTCTGTCTTCTTAACAGATCTTCATTTTTCAATAGTTCACGGCACAAAACAATCCCTTCGTCAAGAATTTCTTTTTTCTGTCCTTTATTCAGGCTACGTAATGTAGTTATGGGATATAATCCCGCTTTATCCGTATAATATTTCAGACTTCCATTTTTCGGGTAATCCCACGAGATCAGTCCCAGCCCGGCACATTCGGCAAAAGCAATGGCATCTTTGGTAAAGCGCGCATTGGTGGCCACAAATCCCTGCACGTTCATATCCTTAAATCGACTTTCCGTTACCCATTTTTCTTTGATGTCTTCGAATCGTGAGTTGATATACAGCGGAACCTGCACATTTGTTTTAGCCCGGTAATCGCTGTGAAATTTACATTCCACGATCACCTGCTCTCCTGGTTTAATGGCTACTACATCCACTTCGTGCTGTACGCATTTTCCCATAATTTGTTGTCCCGTCTTCACCTGGTATCCAAACGATTCAAAAAGTCGCCCAACGAATAATTCAAACGGATAGCCCGAAGGTCCCAAATCGAAAATGGCTTTTTTCAGGCGGTAACGCCCGGCAATCCTGTGTTCTTTTTTTTTCTTTAACAGTGCATAAGCCAGTTGGTAAATTTTACGGGAAGGTATGCCATCATAAATCTGTTGTTCTACTTTTACTGCAATGCTCTTGCTCTGGTTTTCATCAGCACCCGAATTTCGCAAGGCGGCAATCAGTTTTTGCGGATCGTAGGGCACGCGGGTTCCGTCCGCTTTAACAATCGATATTGTTTTGTTTGATGTCATTCCGAACAAATATAACTATTTAAAAAGCAGGTTTATCAATTCCGCAAATTTAGCACACAAAGTATCCCCCGGACGATCAAAAGCAAGAACTTCACAAAATGATTGTGCTATCTAATATCAGTTTAATATATTTGGGGTGTTTATAGCATATAACTACAACCTGATGTTATTGACCATGGCTTCTGTTGAACAAAATATACGCGATAATCTCTCTTTTCTAGGGAAAGACCTTCTGGAAAATATCATCCGGTCGGCATTGATAAAAGATATTCCGGAAAATACTGAAATTCTTCAGGAAGGACAGTATATAAGGGCTATTCCCATTGTTATCGAAGGTCTGATTAAGGTATACAGCCGATATGAAGACAAAGAATTGTTGTTGTATTACATCGAACCGTTTCAAAGCTGCATCATGTCGTTTTCGTCAGCATTGGCTAATGAGCAGAGTAAAATTTATGCAGAAACCGAGGAAGACACCCTGGCCATATTGCTTCCGGTTGAAAAAGTGAACAGTTGGGTCCGGCAATTTCCCGAAATGAATACTCTTTTCTTTCATCAATACAATATAAGGTATAACGAACTGCTCGAAACTATTAAGTATCTGCTGTATCACAAACTGGATAAACGGATTTACGACTATCTTATTGAAAAAAGCAGGGTAAAAGGTTCTAAAACTCTTGATCTCCGCCACAAACAAATTGCCTATGAGTTGGGGACTGCGCGTGAGGTCGTATCCCGGATACTGAAAAAGCTGGAAAAGGATAGAAAAATACGACAGGAAGGCCGTCTGATAGAAATTATTTAAGCGGATAGTGACTTATGTCACTGACTGCAAAAAAGACAATCGCTACTTTTGTCCCGTAATTCATAAAATTTATTCACTAAAATTTAAGATCATGAAAAAGAATATGGGATCTGCCGACAAAATTATCCGCATCCTATTAGCTGTATTATTTGTTGCGCTGTACTTCACTAATATTGTTACAGGCACTTGGGGCATTGTACTGCTTGTATTAGCTGCTGTATTTGTTCTAACCAGCTTCGTCAGCTTCTGCCCGCTTTATATACTTTTCGGAGCCAGCACCTGTAAGAAAAAAGAAGCTTAAACTAAATTTTTTTTACAAACCTGTAATTATTGTTTTTCAAATAGATAAAAAAATCTGGCAGTTGCCGGATTTTTTTATCCTTTTTTCATCCATACGTATTCTTATCTCATTTCTGACTAATTTTGCGGTTTACAAAATAATATACAAATGGATATGGATTTTCCGGAAAATGAAAAACGATCACTGAATTTCATTGAAGCAATCATAGAAGAGGATTTAAGGAACAATAAAAACGAGAGCCGGGTGCATACGCGTTTCCCCCCGGAGCCCAACGGCTACCTGCACATCGGCCATGCCAA
>DGOT01000044.1:0-263 GCA_002389465.1 Bacteroidales bacterium UBA4459
AGCGACTTGGAAGTTCTTGTTTTGGAAGTAAAAGCAGAAAGTGCAAGCAATAAGATAGATGAAGATATTTTACAGTTCTTATGGGAAAAATGGTTTAAAGAAATGAAAATATCTCATTATGAAGTATATCATTCTGATTTGCCTGCAAATACCAAAATAAGAATTGAAAACTTTTTAAATCAAAAATAAGGGCTGACTTATAAGAAGGTAAACATGAAATAAATTTTAAGAAAACCAGCCCACTTTATGCTGACGATTCACAG
>DGOT01000044.1:427-1106 GCA_002389465.1 Bacteroidales bacterium UBA4459
CTCTACCTACTGAGCTATGGCACCCTAAGTTTGGGACGGCAAAATTAATTATTTTTTTACTTTATCAAAAAAAATCTTAATTTCTTCGTCATATTCTGTTTCATCGGTTAAATTTGCTCCTTTAAATAGGGAGTATTCATGAAATTGGTAATCGATATCGGAAACACACACGTTAAAACAGCCTTGTTCGATGGCTCCGGTATAACCGACCTGATCACTACCAAAGATATTTCTGCTCGTTTTTTAGATGAATTTTTCAGCAAACACAAAAAAATCCATTCGGCTATCCTGGCCAGCGTGCGTGAGGAAAAACAGGAAGTCATTGACTTTCTATCATCCCAAATCCGCTTCATACGGCTGGATGAAACCACTCCACTCCCTTTCATCAATAAATACACAAGCCCAGCCACGCTGGGCAATGACCGTATAGCTGCTGTAGCAGGTGCTTCGGGTCTGTTTCCCAACAGGAATGTGCTGGTCATTGATGCCGGCTCGTGCATTACCTACGATTTCATAACGTCCGGCAACGAATACCTCGGCGGAAGCATCAGTCCGGGCATCAATATGCGATTTTCAGCCATGCATACGTTTACTAAAAAATTACCGTTAATCAAATTCAAACCCAAAGAACAAGCTGACCTGATAGGCACCGATACGGAGAAGTCTATTTTATCAGGCG
>DGOT01000044.1:1216-13516 GCA_002389465.1 Bacteroidales bacterium UBA4459
TGAGCGGAGGCGATTATAAATATTTTGATAAATACTTAAAAAATAACATCTTTGCATCCCCAAATATTGTGTTAACGGGATTAAACAGAATCCTTGATTTTAATGAAGAAAATTAACTATTTAATTCTTTTTCTGGCCATCTTTTCCAGCCTGGCATTACAGGCCCAGAAAATAAATTCGCCATATTCAAGGTACGGGCTGGGGCTGCTGCATGGCGAAAATACCCACACGCGGTTAATGGGTATGGGCGGTCTTGCCATCGGTGTTGCCAACCCAACATTGATCAATCCCGGAAATGCAGCTTCGTATGCCGTCTACGATTCCACTTCGTTTCTTTTTGATATCGGTCTGAATGCCAATATTACAGGTGAAGCCACCAATTACCAGTCGGAAACATCAAACTATGTCGCCCTTACATACATCATGTTCGGGTTTCCCGTCACTAAATGGTGGAAGATAGGAATGGGAATGCTTCCTTACAGCCAGATCGGCTACGATGTGAAAATCTTTATACCGGTTGAAAATTTTAGCAAAGTGGTCAACGCCATTGAAGGCGACGGCGGGATGAACCAGTTTTTTATTGGCAACGCCTTTACAATTGGGGAAAACCTTCGTGTGGGCGTTGACGCCGCTTATCTTTTTGGTAAAGGTGAACGGTCAAGCAAGGTCTATTTCCCCGACTCCCTTGAAATATTTGGAACCAAAGCAACAAGCAACACCAAAGGCGGTGATTTTATTCTCGACTACGGTGTTCAGTACGACGTGCATTTCAGCAAGAATAATGTGCTCACCCTGGGGGCCATCTATTCCAACCAATGGAATATGAACGCAAAAATCGAATATCTTTCCTATACTTTTACCGGAGGTTACGGCGATGCCGTTGAACACCTCAAAGATACAATTGCTTACTCGCCGGAAGAAAAAGGAAAAATTGTCATCCCGCAACGAGTGGGCGTCGGATTTACATACCGGCAAAATAATATATGGATGGCAGGAGTTGATTTCGAATGGCAGAACTGGGACAAATTCACGGCCTTTGGCAAATCCGATTCGTTGAATAACGCATGGAGAATTGCAGTTGGCGGTGAGTACTCTCCTAAACATACGAGCATCTCTCCATTGAGAAAACGCATAATTTATCGGGCTGGCTTTCGCTATGTTGATTCATATTTGACTATCTTTAAGCACCCTATTAACGAATATGGCATAAGTTTTGGACTGACATTCCCGATGAGACGATCAAGAACAACGATAGACCTCGGGTTTGAAGTAGGAAAACGAGGAACAAAAGTGGACGGGCTGATCCAGGAAACATTTTTCAATATGTCGCTCGGATTCTCCATCCACGAGTCGTGGTTCCACAAACGGAGATATCAGTAAAGAATACATTTAAAACCTAATATACGATGAAAGTGAAAGTTTTGATAGTTTTAGCCGGATTGAGCCTCAGCTTGTTAGCTTCAGGATCAGAACCTTTAAACGAATTCAAACCGCAAAATGACATTCCGAAATACGGAAACGACAGTGCAACATGTGTGGCGAATCTATCGCTCTACCGTGAGTTTTACAAACAATGGAAACAAAGCAAATACACCAATGACGCCATTCATGATGCTACGAAATGGTGGAGTTGGGTATTTCTCCACTGTCCGCGGGCTACTGAAAATATTTACATCGATGGTGTGAAAATGGTCAAATACAGGATTAAAAAGGCTCCCAATGCCGAAGTAAAAGGTAAACTGATCGACACTCTGATGTTAGTGTATGACCAGCGCATCAAATATTTCCCGTTGCACTACAAATCAAAAAAACCGCAAGAAGGCACTATTCTGGGGCGGAAAGGTGTCAGCCTGTACGAATTCAGGCCACAGGAGTACAAACAGGTATACAATATCCTGAATCGTTCGATCGAGTTAGACAAAGAGAACGCTTCGGGGCCGGTATATGTTTATTATTTCCGTACACTGACCAAAATGGCCACAAAAGGGGAAATAGATACACTAGCGGTTGTTGAAGCTTACGACCAGATCAGCGATTACATTGAGCTGAACCTGAAAAAATACAGAACCGCCGGCAACGAAAAGAAAATAGAACATTACGAAAATATCAAAGGTACCATCGAAAAAAGCCTCGAGCCTTTTGCCCAGTGTCATGACCTGGTGCGTATTTACAATAAAAAATTCGATGAAAACCCGGATGATGTGGATCTGTTGAAGAAGATTGTTAAAATGCTCGACAAGAAAAAATGCGTGGAAGAACCACTTTATTTTGAAGCTACGGTCAGCCTGTACGAAAAAGAACCATCACCTGAGTCGGCCTATATGATCGGTAAGATGATGCTGAACCAGAAAAGGTACAAAGAAGCCATTCCGTATATGGAAGATGCGACTGAAATGGAGAATACGGATAAAGTGGATGATGCGCTCATTTTCCTGGCACAGGCATACCGTGCCATGAACAATTTCCCGATGGCACGAAAAAAAGCACTTGAAGCAGCCAAGCTTAGTCCCAGATGGGGCAAGCCTTATGCCTTTATCGGCGATCTTTACGTAATAAGCGCCAACGAATGTGGTAGCGATGACCTGACGAAAAAAGCACCTTACTGGGCTGCCGTAGATATGTATAAAAAAGCCAAAGCCGTTGATCCGGAAATGGCCAGTGAGATGAATGAACTCATCAGAAGGTACAGCCCGTACTTCCCTCCTGCCGAAGTATTGTTTTTCTACAACTTGCAGGAAGGCGATCCTTACGAAGTTGGTTGCTGGATTAATGTGAAAACAACAATACGGGCTGCTAAATAGCTCGTGTTGGCAACATTATAAAATGATTACTCGTTTTCTAAAAAGCATCATCATAGGTTTGGCTGTGGGGATGCTTTTTTCGTGTGAGAACTCGCTGAAAACAATCCAGGAAATCACCAGAGAAGACACTCTGTCAACTATTGCCGCTTATGATGTTTTTTACCAGAGAAGCGATTCGGGTTCGTTGCAGGTAGTTCTCCGTAGTCCTTTGATGGAACAATACGACACCGACAAAAACAATCCATACACCGAATTTCCCGAGGGATTTGAAATTACTTTTTTCGATAGAAACGGCAACAAAGTATCTTTTATCAGCGCCGAATATGGAATCGATTACCGGAAAAAACAATTGTTGCAGGCACGTAAAAACGTGATCGTCAAAAATTTTGATACCCGGGAGCAACTCAACACAGAGAATTTAACCTGGAATCAAAAAAAGAAATTTATTCATACCCACGCATTTGTTAAAATTACCTCGCCCGAAAATGTTATTTTCGGCGACAGCCTGTGGGCGAAAGAAGATTTCAGCTCACGTGAAATCTACAACATGAGAGGGGAAATTGAAATTGATGAAGAGGATGATAACTAACCGGATTTCAGTTCCTGTAACCAAATAATATGTATTTTTAACCAAGCTTTCATTTATGAGTACCAACGAGTGGCTGATCATCATTATGCTGTTGCTTTCCGGATTCTTCTCGGGGATGGAAATAGCATTTGTCAGCTCCAGCAGACTGAAGCAGGAACTCGACCTGAAACGGAAAATCCTGCCGGCTAAAATTCTGTCGGTTTTCTACACCAATCCTTCCCGGTTTATCGGCGCTTTGCTACTGGGAAACAACATTGCGCTTGTCATCTACGGTATCGCCATGGCCAAATTACTCGAACCCACGATCATCGAACTTTTGGCTCCTTATTACGATTCTAAATTCCTTGTTTTACTTATTCAAACCATCTTATCAACCTTGCTTATTCTCATCACCGCCGAGTTCATTCCTAAGGTGTTGTTCCGGATAAATCCCAATTCCATCTTAAAGTTTTTTGCCTTTCCGGTATGGGTTTTTTATATAGTTTTTTATCCGGTGATCCTTTTATTTATCGGTATTGCCGAATTTTTGCTGGCAAAAGTTTTCCGTATTCAGTTAAACAACAGTTCGTACCGGTTTACGATGATTGACCTGGAAGAATATGTTAAAGAATACAACCAGACAGCCGAGCAAACCGATGAGATTGACCAGGAGATGCAGATGATCCAGAAAGCCATTGAGTTCAAGCATGTGAAACTCAGAGAATGTATGGTGCCACGTACCGAGATCAATGCACTGGAAATTAATGAGGATGTGGAAACGCTCCGGAATATGTTCACTGACACCGGGCACTCGAAGATTATGATCTACAAAGAAACTATTGACAATCTGATAGGTTATGTCCACTCGTTTGACATGTTCACAAATCCCGAAAGAATTGACACGGTGATCCGGAAAGCAGACGTATATCCGGAAACCATGAATGCCAGCGACCTACTGAACGAAATGATCAAAAAGCATAAATCGATTGCCATTGTCGTAGATGAATTTGGGGGAACGGCGGGCATGGTAACACTGGAAGACATTATCGAAGAGATCTTCGGTGAGATCGAAGATGAACATGACAAAGAGGAGATCGTAGAAAAGCAGGTGTCGCCTAAAGAGTTTATTTTATCTACGCGACATGAAGTGGATTACCTGAACGAAAAATACAATCTGAATTTTGAGATTTCGGACGAATACGAGACCCTTGCCGGTTTTATCATCCACCATCATGAAAGTATTCCCGAAATCGACGAACAGATAAAAATATCTCCTTATTTGTTCACTATTCTCAAATCGAGCGAAAACCGTATTGAAGAAGTGAAACTCGAAATTATCGATTAAGATTATTTCTGTGCCAAAACACTCTGTTCTACTCCTAAAAATTGCATATAACTATTTGACATTAAATATAAATTGCGATTTTTTTTAATACTTCCGTTTACATTTGTACATTTGCACCTCAAAATTTAAAATTAAGGATAAATGGCTGTAATTGGAAACATTAGAAAGCATTCAACATTTTTGATTATTATTATCGGAGTTGCACTCGCAGCATTTGTTTTGGGAGACTTCGCCAAAGGACGCAGAGGATCGCGGGAAGTGAACATTGGAAATGTTGCAGGTGAGGATATTACCATCATGGACTTTAACCAAAGAGTTGAGCAGAATATTGAGAACACCAAACAACAACAAAAGAAAGTTCGTTTGACCAGCGATGAAACGTACAGGGTGAAAGAAGATACCTGGAAGCAGATGGTTAAAGAGGTTTTAATGGAGAAGGAATATGAGAGCCTTGGCCTGACGGTAACTACCGATGAGTTGTTTGACCTTGTACAAGGACCGAACCCGCATGCGCTGATCAAGCAATATTTTACCGATCCTGAAACCGGCCAATACAATAGGAGTTTAATTCTTGACTATTTAAGAAATCTGGATAACATGCCGGCAGAATCAAAGCAGCAATGGATCCAGTTTGAAGAATACATCAGAAACGACCAGCTGAGCAACAAATACAAAGCACTGATCAGTAAAGGTTATTATGTGCCGGGAGCCCTGGCAAAAATGGCCTACCAAGATGATAACACGGCAGCACAGATAACCTATGTGGCCAGCCGCTATAGCGAATTGTCCGACAGTTTAATTACGATTACTGATGTCGATTATCAGGAATATTACGATAAAAACAAGGAACTATACAAACAAAAAGCTTCACGCGAAATCGATTATGTAACCTTTGAAATCAAACCTTCGGTAAAAGACCTGGAAGCCGCAAAAAAAACTATCGAAGAAATCTACGCAGAGTTTAAAAACACTGAAGATGTGATACGGTTTGTGAACAACAATTCCGATGCTCCTTACGACAGCATCTGGAAAAAGCAGGGAGAACTACCGGTACAGATCGATTCCATTATGTTCAACAGTGAGATCGGAACGATTACCGAGCCTTATCTGGACAATTTCGTATTTACAACAGCTCGCCTGGTGGATGTCAGTAACAGACCCGATTCACTGAAGGCAAGCCATATATTGATCGCATATAAAGATGCTCTACGTGCCGACCCCAATCTGAGCAGAAGTAAAGAGCAGGCTGAAAAACTGGCCGACAGTCTTTTTAATGTGCTGAAAAATTCACCTTCTGATCTAACGCAGCTGGCCATTCAATTTTCGGATGATGGTTCTGCTTCGCAAAACTCAGGCGACCTGGGCTGGTTTGCCGATGGACAAATGGTTTATGCTTTTAATGAAGCTGTGTTTAACAACCGTATCGGAGATGTTACACTTGCCGAAACCCCGTTTGGATACCATATTATTAAAGTGACTGGTAAAAAAGATCCGGTTAAAAAAGTACGGATAGGCATCATTAACAGAGAAGTTATTGCCAGCAACGAAACCTACCAGAGGACATTCGCAAAAGCTTCGAAACTGGCATCGGAAAACAAAGACATCGAGTCGTTTGATAAAGCCGTTAACGAAAATAAATTAAACAAACGTACGGCCAACAACCTCCAGAAAATGAGTAACTACATTGCAGGATTGAAAAATCCACGCCAAATCATACACTGGGCTTTCAATGAAAATACGGAAGTAGGCAATGTGTCACCTGTTTTCGACCTGGAAGACATGTTTGTGGTAGCCGTTCTTAAATCAAAAGCCGAAGAAGGTTACCCTGACCTGGAAGATGTTAAAGAGAGAATCCAGCGATTTGTGACCAACGAGGTGAAAGGAAAAGTGCTTGCCGAAAAAATGAAAGCCTTCGGAAAAGACATCGACAAAATTGCCGAAGAGCTAAAACTCGAGAAAACTGATGTTCCATCCATAACCTTTTCCGCGAGAAACCTTCAGGGGTTTGGCGCTGAAAACGAAGTTATCGGTACAATTTTTGGAATGAATCCTCCGGAAGTATCCGATCCTATTATCGGCTACGGCGCCACTTTTGTTGTGGACGTTAACAAGATAACGGAAGCACCTGATAAAGACGATTTCACTCAAAATAAAATCATCCTGATGAGTAGTTTCGAACAAAGAGTCAACCAGGATTATGCATACAGAGCTCTTGAAAAAGCTGTAGAAATCGCTGATAACAGGGCATTGTTCTATTAAAAACAATTCCGGCACTATTTTTTCTTAACATTCGTTATTATTATAAGTATCTAATTTTATTATTTAAATCTAATTGTATTTCATATGAAAAAACTAAGTTTATTATTTATCGCTTTTACGCTTACATTAAGTGTGTCTATTCTATCCTCATGTAACGATGGTGACAACCCTACTCCAACTGTGGCACCCACTATTACGGTTACACCTGACGATGATACGTTAAAGGTTACTGTTGGCGAGATTGTCGATTACCAGGTAAACTGGAGCAGTACCGACCCGTTGCAGTCAGCCAAAATCTCGTACACGGCAGGAACTTTATCGCAGATTATCCTCGACACAACTTTTGCTACGGAGGTAAAATCGTTCGGGTTTAACCTGAGTATTGAAGTCACTGATGCAATACCTGTCGGTACCGTTATCGAGTTTATTTATTTTGGAAGCACGAAAGACAACAGCACACTGTTCTCCAGGTATGTACTTGTTGAAACAGGCATGTCGACATATGAGGGTGTTGTGTTACAGGCACAGGCCGACGGCCCTGCTACTGCTGCAACAAACCTCAGCTTCTATTTTTCAGCAATGAATGAGCGTTTTACGCTTAATCAATCAGCAGATGCCGACACTTCAGCTTTAATTGACCTGGTATTTACACATCATGCTATTTTCAGAACAAACGAAGAGTTATCATTCCAGTCGCCAAATTCGGCTAATCTACATCAAATGTGGGCTGAATTACCTGGTTTCGATCCACCTTACGACTACAATATCGACAATAAAAATCAAACTTATTTCAAGAAAGTAGATGTTGCAGATTGGGATAATCTTGATTACGATGGAATTGAAGAGGTAGTTGGTGATATAGGTACTGAGATAAAAATTCGCGGTATTTTTGAAGGTGATTTCATTGCTTTTGAAACACAGGCTGGTAAAAAAGGTATCATGAAAATTATAACTACGGTAATTGAACACAATCCTTACAACGAAACCTACATCACTTTCGATGTAAAAGTTCAAAAATAAGACAACAAATTCAAATTAAGAAAGGGAATCGTTGAGCGGTTCCCTTTTTTGTTTACAGTATTTTTAACCTGTCAGCATCCTGCTTGACAAACAGAAATAACAAAAGAGTAAATCCCCACAGTGACGAGCCTCCATAACTAAAAAAAGGTAAAGGAATCCCTACCACAGGCGCCAGACCGATGGTCATACCGACATTTACCACAAAGTGAAAAAACAAAATGGAAATTACACCGTAACCGTAAATCCGGCTGAATTGCGACCGCTGTCGTTCGGCAAGCAGAACAAGGCGTACCAGCAATCCCAAGAAAAGAAGGATTACTACAGAAGTTCCCAAAAAACCCCATTCTTCGCCGACCGTACAAAAGATAAAGTCAGTACTTTGTTCCGGTACAAAATGGTATCTTGTCAGCATACCCTGCCGGAATCCTTTACCGGTCAGGCCACCCGATCCTATGGCAATTTTTGATTGATTTACATTATAACCGGCCCCTTTCAGGTCTTCTTCTATGCCCAGCAGCACATTAATCCGTTTCTTCTGGTGCGGCTCCAGCACTTTTTGAAAGGCATAATTAACACTGAATACAAATGCCGACGACAACAAAAACATAGCAATGATAGTTTTGTAATTTTTTCTGGTCTTCCGGAAAAAAACAAGAAGCAGGGTCAGCAACAAAGCAATCGCTGAGATGATATAAATTTCACCAAACAACAGTGTCAGAATGAACAGCATGGCCAGCACAAAGCCAAAAAAAATCACCGAACCGGAAAAGCCTTCGCGAAACAATACAAGGGCAAATGAGGTATATACAAGGGCCGATCCCGTATCGTTCTGAAGTAGAATTAAAAGTGCTGGAAGCCCTGCCAATGACATGGCAATAACAGGTGTTTTCAGCTTTTTCATATCCACATGGGTCGTACTTAAATATTTGGCAATTGCCAAGGCGGTAGCAAATTTGGCAAATTCAGACGGCTGGATTGCAAAACTGCCCATCTGAAACCACGACCTTGATCCGGCAACAGTCTTTCCGAACAGCAACACGCCTATCAACACCAAAATCATTGCCCCGTAAAACACAAAAGCAAATGAGGAGAAAAACTTGGCATCGATCAGAAGCACGATTATAATCATAACTACAGCCAGTCCGATCCATAGCAACTGCTTTCCGTACCGTTGTGTCAAGTCAAAGACAGAACCTTCCTTATCTCCTCCTGAAGAAGCATAAATACTTAACCAACCAAAAAAAACCAGTAAAAAGTAGAGCAATACTACAATCCAGTCAACATTTCCTATGACGCTTTCCCTGCTTTTCACTATTATTTATCTTTTCCTTTGTTATGTATCAGGTCTCCTTCCAGCATTTTTTTCTCGTACCGAATTCTTTTTACTTCACCCGTCAGATACTTTTCCATGAGCAAACTGGCAATGGGAGCTGCCCACGTGGAGCCATATCCCGAATTTTCTACTACAACAGCAATGGCAATTTGCGGGTTTTTGTACGGTGCAAAGGCAATAAACATCGAATGGTCTTCCCCATGAGGGTTTTGCACCGTTCCTGTTTTTCCACATTGATGGATGCTGTCCATTTTATACCAGCGGGCTGTTCCATGTTCAGCTTCAAAAACTTCCAACATAGCTTCGCGTGCTACATTAAAATATTTTGGCTCCACGGCAGTCCATATTTTTTTTCCGAATAGGGTACTGTCGTCAGGTAAATTCTCTATTTTCCTTAAAAAGTGCGGCTCATAATAATAACCGTTGTTTGCAATTATTGCTACCAGATTTGCCAGCTGCAGAGGCGTCACCAAAATCTCTCCCTGGCCGATACTCAGCGACCTGACCGTTAAGGCATTCCACCTTCCGTTATAGACTTTGTCGTAGTAGGCGGGTGAAGGAATATTACCACTTACCTCGTACGGGATATCGGTATTGAATTTACTGCCAAACCCAAAGCTTTTTATATCGTTATACCAGTGCTCATAGCCAACTTTCGGATCATTATATTTGGGCAGATTCAATGTGTTTTTGAAGGTGTTCCAGAAATATGAATTACACGACTCCTGAATGGCCTGTTTTAATCCTAAGGGAGAGATGTGTGTATGCGTACATTTGATCGGTCTCGACTTTTTTCCCTGGCAGGTAAACATGGTATTAGGCGTTATCGCATGTTCCTGCAATGCCACCAGTGCATTGATCATTTTAAATGTAGAGCCCGGCGGATACGTACCCATAACTGCTCTGTTCAACAAGGGTTTCAGCGTGTCGTTCAACAGGAGCTCAAAATTTACCGACCGCTGGCGGCCAACCAGCATGTTCGGGTCGTATGCCGGACTGCTTATCATCACCAGAATTTCCCCCGTATTCGGGTTGATGGCTACAATACTGCCTTTTTTATTTTGCATCAGCTGTTCACCGTACTGCTGAAGGTTTGCATCTATACTCAGTATCAGGTCTTTTCCCGGAATAGCCGCCGTGTCATATTTTCCATTCTGGTAACTTCCTTTTACCCGGTTATGCACATCAACTTCCAAAATTTTCATTCCCTTTACACCCCTGAGCTCCGGCTCATAGTACTTTTCAATACCCGACTTGCCGATGTAATCGCCCGGCTGGTAATAGGGGTGTGTGTTTATCTCCTGCTGGCTCACCTCACCAACGTTTCCCAAGACATGGGGCGCAACAGGTACCGGATAATGACGTAATGTTCTTGTTACCGGATAAAAGCCCGGACATTGGTAGAGCTTTTCCTGAATTGCACCAAATTCTTCCTTTGAAATCTGTTTTAGAAAAACCGACGGGCGATAGTTTGAATAATGCTTCGCCAGTTCCATCCGGGATCGGAAAAAAGTTGTATCAATCTGGAGTAGTGTGCAAAAAGCGGCCGTATCCAGATTTTTTACCTGCCCTGGTATCACCATCAGGTCGTATAATGCTTCATTATAAACCAGCAATTGTCCGTTACGGTCATATATATTACCCCGGGCCGGGTATTGCTTTTCGTAGCGTAAGACAATATTTTTGGCAGATAGTTTATAACGATTGTCAATCACCTGCAAATAAAACAAACGAACAATAAAGATCAATGCCACCAGTACCAATAAACCGATGATGATATATTTTCTTGAAGAATAATCCCTTACATACATTGAAACTGCCTTATGAAGTGTCCCTGCCGATGTTACGCAAAGTTAGCAATAACTTCCGGGATAAAAATTCCGGGAAATAAAAATATTAAATGGTCAAAGTTGAAAACCTATTTACTAATCCTGACGATTGGAGGCGTTTCGATAGTGTTGCTTTTATGCAGTCCGCGGTCGATGATATAGGCTGAAAATTTGATTGTGTCGTATTGGGAAAGAGGGTTCAGGATGAAAAGTGTATCATTAAAAACTCCTTTGATCGATTTTTCGACTGATTCCGGAATCAATTGAGGAAACCGGGTGTTAAACGTAAGGGTGTCATACCTTGCCGAGTCGGCGTTCCATGCCAGCAAAGGCACTTCTTTAAAAATACCGTTCTGGCGCTCAAAATATTTAATGATCAGGTTGTAATAATAAGCTCCTCCCAAATCAAATGGGGGATTCGTGTCATCCGGACTAAGTCCCAGGTCGCCATCACCATCAGTATAGGAAAAGATCAGCACACCCCGTTCCGTTTTCCCGGTTTCCAGGTTGTACTCCAGTAAAAAATCTTCGTACTCAATTGCCGGTTCAACAGGATACTCTTCAAACTTCCTGCATGAAAGAAGGATAAGCCCCGAGAGAATAAGCAGAATAAACAGTATTTTTGCTTTACGTAACATTCTTTTGAATAGGCCACTAAAGTAGTAAAATCTTACAAAGCTTATGCCGGATTTAATAACCTACGAAAATAAAATATTTACCATGGCTTCGTCTGAATCATTTAACGAAACGGCGTTGGAGATATTTCGTTTTCAGTATAAAAATAATCGGGTTTACCGGAGTTTTGTTGATTATCTGGGGATTCTGCATTCCGGCGTCAGTCATTATACGGAGATTCCATTCCTGCCCATCGAGTTTTTTAAGAAGCATCAAATTATTTCGGGCGAATTTAAGGAAGAGACTATTTTTTTGAGCAGCGGAACTACAGGCAAGCAGGTATCTGAGCATTACATTAAGTCACTTGCATTATATGAACAATCGTTTTTAAAAAATTTTGAGCAGCAATTTGGCTCTGTGAAGGATTACGTGATCCTCGCTCTGCTACCTTCCTACCTTGAACAGAAAGGCTCATCGCTGGTGTACATGATGAATAAGTTGATCAGCTTGAGTGGGGATAAACGCAGCGG
>DGOT01000174.1 GCA_002389465.1 Bacteroidales bacterium UBA4459
CCGCAGGGCGGGGGAGGAATAAACTCCAACCGAGCGCGTTGGCAACGCCTTCGTTTTAGTTCATCCCGTTTCAGGCGTCCCGCCTGAAAAATACAACCTCCATCTCGTCCTCGTTTGCACAAGGATGCATCTCAACTTACACGTCAATTTTACCGCTTCCCCATAGCACACATATACGCCCGATTCACCAGTTGCAGCACCCCCTTCTTCAAACGTATATCCCGATTTTAAACTACAATTACCCTTGTTAAAAAAATATTAATTCACCGGGAAAAGATTAAATTTTCAGAAATTGTCTTATATTTGTTTGATTAATAACCAAAAAACAACACAATAAACACCTTATTAAAATTTCTAAATAATTAAAATTCAGTACTATGAGAAAATTTACAATTTTTCTGATGGCGGCCGCTTTTATGCTGTCATCATCTGTGATCTGGGCACAACAGATCACTACAGGAGGAAATGACGTGAAAACTAACTTTTCCTATGAACGCGGAAGCAGAGATGTCCTCTACGACCAGTTGGGAGCACCAACGTCTGGCGCCTATGCTTCACAAAACTTTGAACCTTCGTATGACACTTACGACAGTTTCGTAGCCGATGATTTTGTGGTACCTGTCGGTGAGCAGTGGGTTATTACATCAGTTACGGCTACCGGAGGTGAATGGGGTACTCCCGGTGGGTTTACGATGGCAAATGTCTATTTTTATGCCGACAACGGCGGCCAGCCGGCAGACACGCCTTTTGAATCATTGATGGCGATAACTGCTTCGGCAAGCATGAATGGCACATTTGATCTTCCTTTACCGTTTAATGTTATCTTATTAGGTGGCTCAACCTATTGGATTTCAGTACAGGCAGAGGGCGCTTTTATGACATATGGCCAGTGGGGCTTTGCCAAAAATGATCTGCCTGTTGTAGGAAATGAATTCCACTTTTTAAATCCAGGTGGCGGATTTGGAATGGGTACTACATGGGTAACATCTACATTCGGGTGGGGAGTTGCTATGGATGCTTCTTTCGCTCTTGAAGGCTCATCGGAACCTGCCAGTATTGCAGGCCACGTGCTCAACGGTGGTGGCCAGACCATTGCCGGAGTAACCGTTGAGGTGCTGGAGAATGGCCGGACAACCACGACCAATGCCACAGGCTATTACGAGTTTTATGGCCTGCCGGACGGTACCTATAACCTGGCAGCTACCAAAACAGGATACAACCCGGCTACAGCGGGTCCTGTTACCACAGTAACCGGAACAACCCAGACCGTGGATATTACCATGACATCACCAAATCTGACGGTATCTCCGTTGATATTTGATGAAACCTTACACCCGAATGAATACTTAACAAAATATCTGGGCTTATTGAACACAGGTGACGGCCCGGTGGATTGGGCAGCAGGCATAACATTTATTTCTCCTGCACCTATGATGGCTGAAAATCATATGCCGGTGAACATTCCGGGAGTTGTAGGAGAAAAAGGGACGGCGCAGCAAGACGCTTCAACCGGACTTGCACCTGCATCAGGCGTGCAAGGCACCTCTGAATCGGGTGGCAGTGGCCTTAGAGGGGCAATTGCCTTTGGCTTTGAAGCTGTTAATGCTGTTCTAATGGACTTTGATGTTGATAATTTCGGAGCCCACACTTCTTTTGCTGCCAGCCCGCCACCACCTGATTTTGTCAGTGGAATGGCGTTCCCAAGAGGGGAAACAGATTTTGCTTACGCAGTTGTTTATGGAAGTACTCATTTATATACAATTGAAAGAGCTACCGGAGCCTTGGTTGATTTAGGTGCATTGGCAGGACCTGCGCCAGGTTTTAACGATATAACAGTAGATCCGACTACAGGTATTATTTATGCAGCTGGATCTAATGATGCGCTTTATATCATTGATCCTGTTGGTATGACAACGACCTTTTTAGGTAATTTTGTAAATGCAAGCTTGATGATTGGTATTGCCTGTGACGGCAATGGTGACTTATGGGGATATGACCTTGTTTATGATTGGTTTTATTCAATTGATAAAAATACAGGTTTAGCTTCGGATGTTGGATCAATTGGGTTTAATGCGAACTACGCGCAATGCGCCTTTTACGATCCTGATACGGATAATATTCTCTTAGGAGCATTTAATAGTGGTAATTTTTACGGTGAGATTCGTGTTGCAGATAGAGCGACAGGGAACACTACTGTACTAAGTAGTTCTTATTTTGAGGAGCCAACCGGTGCAGCTTTGCCCGTTGGCGGTGGCGGCCCTTCAGGAGGCTGGCTTACGCTGGATACCTATTCAGGTTCAGTTGCTCCGGGCGGCGGTTCATTTAATATTGGTGTGAACTTCGATGCTTCCGGAACAACGGCAGGCGATGTATACACAGCCGAGATCGTCATCTCTACCAACCCCTTTGTTGGCGAAGTAACGATTCCTGTTACCATGACCATTGGTGGCGATCCGTTTCCAACGATTGATGATTTCGCAGGAGAAGTTACCAACCAGGTAACAGGCGAAGTAACACTTACATGGAGCCCTGCACGGGCTACNNNNTTCGGCGTATATGAGTACGAATTACAACCCGTTTTCCTTGAAGGTAGTGGCTCTCCGGTAGGTCCGGTTGAAGTGGAATGGTTTGAACCGGCACTATGCTGGTCTCCTGCTGCTCCTGAAAATACACAGTGGGTAGAGCAATTGCAACCCGTTGATCTGGAGATTGAAAACTGTGGTAACGGAGTGCTGGAATTCTCCTTCCCTGATTATGCAGCCAGGGCACTGTTGAGCGATCCTAATATAGAGAAAAACAAACCTTCTCCATCGTTTGATATGACCAAAGTAAGCAAAGGCCACGACGATATGTATAACGGACAGGGAAGTCCTGTTATCTTAGGTGCCGGCGGTCCGGATGCTTTTGGCTATGTATGGATTGACAGCGACGAGGCCGGTGGCCCTGTTTATAACTGGATTGATATTTCTGGAACAGGTACTGCTCTGACTGGTCTGAGTGATGATGGTACTATAGGTCCTTTCCCGTTAAGTTTTGATTTTCCATTTTATGGAGAAATAAAAAATCAGTTTTGGATTGCTTCAAATGGGGCTGTAACCTTTGACGATTATGGTTCTTATTTTTCTTTATCAAATTCTCAAATCCCAACAAATTCTAGTTATGTTGACTTTATTGCCTGGTTTTGGGATGATATGGATCCCCGAAATCCAAGTACTGTTGTTTATTATCAGGATTTTGGAGATTATATGGTAGTACAATTTGAACATTATACTGAATACTATAATGCAAACAATCATTGGATTGATGCCGAAGTTATTATGTATAAGAGCGGAGCTGTTATGATCAATTATGATTACATTGACCCGCTCATGGATGATGATGGTATGTCCATTGGAATTCAGTCTTCAGATGCTTCATTAGGTTTGCAGGTAGCATACAATACAGCTTATGTACATGATGGCCTGGCCTTGTCCTTTACGCTTCCGTCACACTTTATAGTAGATGTAGATCCATTTTACGGAACAGTTGGCGAAGGTCTGACAGCCGATGTTGTGATGACTTACAGTTCAGAGGGGTTTGAAGAAGGTGTTTACACCGA
>DGOT01000055.1 GCA_002389465.1 Bacteroidales bacterium UBA4459
ACTTAATTGCAATGAGAAAAACAGGGAAGCGATCCTTTAATAAAAGGCACCATCGTCAGAAATAATAAAATTACGCGACAAGCAAATTTTCATAGTGAATTTACGAAGAAAAACCCCGCCTTTTGAGCGGGTTTTTTTAGTGCATGAAATAGCGTTCTTTATTTTTACCTCAGCATCTTCCGGCCGTAAGCACCAATAAGGAAAGTGACAAACAAAATGCCCAGCACAGCGTTTATTGTCATAGGTATCTTAATCGCACCTGCACCTATGGGTGCCCAGTCGCCAAGTATAGCACTAAATGTTGTTTGCAGTGCCAATACTAAGGACTTGACAGGCCCAATATCAGGCCCATATAACTCACGTCCGTCCCAGCTGATTTTCAGCCCTGGATTAATCCAGAACATCACCTGATAAATAGCGGCGAACAAGACCACGAGCCACCCTGTGTTTATAAGGATACGCCCAAGGTCAACCCCCCAGCCGAAAATCTTTTCAAAGAGAATATATTTAAACCAGTACTTTGGTTTCGACCTGAGCGGAGCACTGTGCATTTCATTTATATTTTTATAATGCATCCACTTGTAATATGCACTGTCTTCTTCCTTCAGTTCCCCGTTGCTGCCGTATATGTGCCGCAAAACACGGTATTGTTCCTCCAGGCTTTTATTGACTTCCTTTTTATAAATGTGCTTATCCTTCTTTTTATCTCCACTATCCCCGTATATCATATGATTCTCAAAAAGTTTCATTGCTTTGGAAAACCGCTCAAAGAACACTTTAAGCAAACTAATTGTTACGATAACTTGTTCATCTTCTGATGTATGCTCAATTTCAGCAAAGTGTTTTGCCAGAAGAGTAATGTGCTCCATTATTTCTTTCCCGAAAAAACCATAGTAAACCGGATAAAATGTCTTGTTGACACATTGGTCTATAAAATATTTGGCATGTAACAGATCTTTTCCTCTTTTAATACTAATAAGTATTTCCTTCTTTTTTTTCTTTGAAAAAATATCAGCCTGAAGGAATTTCCACATCATAGGTATCATATTAAAATAGCTATCTGACTCATAATGGGATTTAATCAGGTTGTAAGGCAGGTCTGCATCTTTATTTTTTCCTTTTTGTAGTATGTTTTCTTTTAACACATACACAACCTTGTCTTTAGCGAAATAATCCCATCGCTTTTTCATAAAGTTTCTTTTTCCGGGAGGGGGGCCTGCCTCAACCTCTCTTCTGGTGGGGGTGCTATTATTTATCAGTTCTTTCTTTTGCATTTTCCAGTTGGCCGGAATTTCAAATCCATTAAACGTGGCATTGATAAAAGAAAAACTGGCTGGTAAATAATTAGTGAATGAGATTCTTTTGTCGATAAATATATTGTCAAGGATTAGATCTCCGTCTTCTTCACTTTTACTTGTGTTAAAAAAAGCAAAAGTACCACCCACATAGCAGCCGGTTAAATCAATTGTATTCCTATGGGAAATATTACGAAGAGCGATATCTCCATCAAAATTATTATAATGCAGGCAAAGGGGTGATAAAAAATGCAGGTTGAAAAACATAGCATTTGCAATCTTGTTTTCGGTAATAGAAACGGCTTTTGAAAATGAAATAGAGGTATCGTTATCAGACAAGTTACGCACTCCCATTTTCAAACTGCCTTGCACGGTGTTGTTATCGAAATAAAAAGTTGACTTGAACCTGGTGTTTTCAAAGCTTACAAAATTAAATTTGTTATGATAAATAATTGTATTCATGAAGGAAGTGCTGATTTTGACACCTTCTTCCACAGAAACTGTTTTATATATCAAAGAGCCGAGAACAGTATTATTGTTTAGTTTATGATATCCGTTGAACTGGTTATTAATCATTTCAAGGTCGTTTTCAATTTTACAATACAGCATGTCGAAATCATCTTGAAAAACATTATTAGAAAGCGTAATATCTTTGCTTACAGTTATATTGTTACAGTTAAAACTTTCAATTTCCATGCAATAATATATCCCTACTTTTCTGTACCTTCCGTTTCTGATTTTGAACAATTTTGTCTTATTGGCGAAAAATGACAGTTTGTCGGCCAGGGTTTCATTGATCTGCAAGGACTCCGATGTATTGTTACTTTTAATAGTGAGCTCACCTTCGATAGTGCACTGCTCAAGAAAAACGCCCCTGGATCGTTTGCTGGCATCCTCTTCGTCAGTTGTTTCCGTTTCCTCTGTTTGCATCACTTGTACCGCTACTTCATTACTTTTAAGGGTAATGTCGTCAGCTTTCGTGTCATTAAAGTATAAGGTGTTTTCTACAAGGTTATTCTCAAAGAGGATGTCATTGGCTGCCGTGTTTAATATATCAAGATACTGTACTTCGTTTTTTGTGAGTTCAATGTTTTTTAGGACCGTACACAACTTCAGGAAAAGATTACCGCTGAAAACATTGTCGTGGATATTAATGTTACTGTTTGCGGTAACATTAACAAAGATTGTGTTTTCAACATTTTTGCATTCTGAAATATTAATCTCTGCAAAAAAGCTATTCAGGAACCTGACAATGGG
>DGOT01000229.1 GCA_002389465.1 Bacteroidales bacterium UBA4459
TTTTGCACCTCTTCCATTTCAGCTTCGATAGCTTTTATCTGGTCCTCTGCCTTGAATGCATTGTATTTGGAGATACGTTTGATCCTGATCTCTGTCAATCGGACAATATCTTCTTCAGTAACCTTGCGCCTGAGTATCTTTTTAAAAGGCTGTATGCCTTTGTCGATGGTTTTGATAACACACTCCCAGGTTTCGCATTTTTCGATTTTGAGGTAGATACGGTTCTCAATAAAAAGTTTTTCGAGCGAATAATTATGCCATTGCTGGTCCAGTTCGCTCAGCCTGATATCCAGTTCGTCTTTAAGCAACTTCACCGTATGGTCGGCGTTGACCCGCAATATCTTTTTTACCGAAAGAAACTGTGGCTTTCCATCGTAGATAACGCACGAGTTAGGCGACACCGACACCTCGCAGTTAGTAAAGGCATAGAGGGCATCTATCGTCTGGTCGGGCGACACGTTGGAAGCCAGGTGGATGACGATCTCCACATGTTCGGCTGTATTGTCGTCAATCTTCCTGATCTTGATCTTCCCTTTATCGTTGGCCGAAATGATTGAATCAATCAACGAAGTGGTGGTGGTGGTAAAAGGTATTTCCGTTATGATGAGTGTCTTCTTATCTTCCTGTCTGATCCGCGCTCTTACCCGCACTTTTCCTCCGCGAAGGCCTTCGTTGTACCGGGTGAAGTCAGCCATACCGCCGGTACTGAAGTCGGGCAACAATTCAAAATCCTTTCCTCTAAGATGTTTGATAGACGCATCGATCAGTTCGTTGAAATTGTGCGGTAATATTTTGGATGCCAGGCCTACGGCGATCCCTTCGACTCCCTGCGCCAGCAGCAGAGGGAATTTCACCGGTAAGGTTACCGGCTCCTTGTTTCTTCCGTCGTAGGATGCTTTCCATTCAGTGGTTTTGGGGTTGAATACGACTTCGCGGGCAAATTTGGAAAGCCGTGCTTCTATATACCGGGGAGCTGCCGAACTATCACCCGTCAGCGTATTGCCCCAGTTCCCCTGGGTTTCTATTAATATGTCTTTTTGTCCTAACTGCACCAGTGCATCACCGATGGATGCATCACCATGGGGATGAAACTGCATGGTATGACCTATGATGTTGGCCACCTTGTTGAACCTGCCGTCATCAAGGCGGTTCATGGCATGTAATATCCTGCGCTGTACCGGTTTCAGTCCGTCATAGATTTCCGGTACGGCACGCTCCAGTATCACGTACGAAGCATAGTCGAGAAACCAGTTCTCATACATCCCCTGCAAAGGAAGCGTTTGATAACTGCCCTCTTCCGTATTTTCCGGCAACTCTTGCCGTTCGTCCTTTTCTTCCAGATCACTCATCAATAAAAACTATTTGAAATGGCTTATTTCCAATACCGCAGAACCAAAGTTTCTGACAATAACATTAAAAGTGCGAAGATAATAAATAGCTTCCATAATTGGCTTTCTTTATGCACAGTATTTAACATTTCCGTATAAGCTGATTCGTCTTCTGAAAGCACCTCCGCATTTTTTATTCCCTCTGAATCAATCTGTTCGTTCAGTTCGGCAGAAGTATAAAATTTAAGTTGTGATTCGGCACGGTCGTAATTCCAGGCAAACACATATTCTGTATGATCTTCCACCATCAGGTCGTAAAAGCCGTCATTTTTTATCCCCTCGTGCATATCCAGCATCAGGCCTCCGTTCATGATCTGCTGACCGGGAATAAATGAATAATCACCTGCATGTGCTTTGATCATAAACGGCTGGTCGTTTTCCGGCAGATGTTCCGGGTTGCTCAGCAGCACTTTGTCCTCTTTGCCTATAATTCGGAACAATTTTGTGTGGGCCTCTCCTGACACGGCTGCCCCGTACATCACCGGCACAAACAGCGCATGGGAAGCAAAATTCCCGAAGGTTTTATCCAGGGGGGACGACAACAGATACATACGTCCTTTCCCTTTCTTTTTTGTCAGCAGGAAGTCATCACCATCCAGCAGCGTAACCAGACTTTCGACACCCGAAGAGATCGTGTAGCTGTAGCGGAAATGCTTATAGACAACGGGCAAATCGGCATTTTCAGGTATTTTGGTAATAGCATCGCTGAACAGCGGATGTGTTGTTTTAATGCCCGTTACCCCGCTTTGCCCTTCCACTAACGAACCGATGCTTCCGGCTCCGAACAAACCGAGTAACTGGTTCTCATCGGTTTTGTCTTCTGTAGCTGCCGGAATGAACATCAGGTTGCTTCCCGCTTCCACAATAGCTTTCAGTTGTTCCGTCAGCCCGTTGGATATGACCGGCAGGCTGTTCAGGATGATCAGGTTAAACCGGCTCAGCTCGTCATATTTTACCCGGCGGTAGTCCATCCGCTCGTAGCGGAACAAGCTATCGGATCCGTAAAACAGGTCCAACGCATCGCTATTTCCGTCCATGCCGATCTCCAGCACGTTCAGGTTTTGTTTCACATGAAAAGCGAAATAAAGCTTATCGTCAAAAGTGATGGGGTAATCTTCTATTTCGAGCAGCCCGTAGTGCCATCCTGTTTTGCGGGGCGTGAAACTCATGGTCACCAGCTCATAGCCACCGGCTTTGATGTCGATGCCGGCCACGGCCTTTTGCTGTTTGTCGATCCACAGTTTCAACGGAATTTTTTCGTAATCTGTCTCCGAACTGTTGCGGAGACGTACTTTCAGCTCCGTTTTCCTTCCTGTGATCATCACCGGGCCGGTCAGCCAGCACGAGTCGATGTATATGTTCCGTTTTTGCAGGTGCGCCAGAGGAAACAAATAGAAATAAGCGGCAGTATCTTCCTTCATGCGTAACAGGTCGGTGCTGTTTTTCTGGAAATCGGAAAACAGGTACATCTCCCAGTCCGGATAATTTTTTTCGGAGGCAATGGAATGCGCATTGCTTACAATGGAGCCAATCTCTTTACTCGCTGGGGAAACTACCAGCCTGTCCAGCTCATTCATCACCTCCTCCTTGTTCAGCACCCTGCGCTGCGATGGCCTCACATCGTTGCTGAGCAGCACAAATCGTTTGTCGCGTGGCGAATGTTTGATCAGCTCACGTGCGTTGTTGACAGCCTCTTCGAACAGCCGCCCCTCCTCCCCTTCGGCCATCATGCTGAACGAATTATCGACATAAACAGCTGTTAATCCACCGGCTGTCGGTAATGTGTGATTTCCGTTGCGGTTCATTTCAGGCCCGGCAAAAGCCAACACAACCAGTGCCACTGCCAGCATGCGCAACAACAGTACGATGAGGTGCTTCAGCTTGTTCTGCTTACGGGTTTGCGCTGTGATATTCTTCAGAAACTCTATGTTGCTGAACCATATTTTTTTATACCTCCTGAAATTAAACAGGTGGATGATGACGGGGATCAACACTGCCAGCAAACCGTACAGAAATTCAGGATGGTTAAAATACATAAGCCCTTAAAGGTATTGGCAGGCAAAATTAATAAAAAGCAAGCACCGGAAGCAGCAGACGTTGACTAAGTAAAGTTTTAAACAGAACAACCGTTTTTGTGGGTTATTCGGTATATTTGTGATAGATAAAACACGTTAACCTGTCATATTTTAGGACGGGATATATAGCAATCAATTAATAATGAATTCAAAATAACACACCAGATTTCAAAACTTAATAACTGACGAACTATGAGAAGACTAATTTTACTAATTGCCCTGTTGAGTTCACACTATATTTTTGGACAAACGGGATGGACTCATTTCACAAAAGAAGATGGGTTGGCTTCAAACTGGGTATTAACCTGCATGGAAGACCGGCAAGGCAACATGTGGTTTGGGACCGATAACGGCCTGAACAAATTTGACGGTACCGTATTTAAAACCTTTACTAAAAAAGAGGGGTTACCCGGGGGCTTTGTTAAAAATATTTATGAAGATAAGGACGGAAATATATGGATGCTGTCAGGGAAAAATGCATACAATTACTTATTGAAAGATGTGTTTTATAAAGATATAGGCGTTAGTGTTTTG
Source organism: Bacteroidales bacterium UBA4459 (assembly GCA_002389465.1). Taxonomy (GTDB): domain Bacteria; phylum Bacteroidota; class Bacteroidia; order Bacteroidales; family F082; genus UBA4459. The sequence continues at coordinate 3,998 of DGOT01000229.1, forward strand.
CACGATGAAAATATAATAAGCACCCTGAATGTAAATCAAAAGGAGTACCGTTTTGGTATGATTACCGAAGATGTTGATGGAAATATCTGGTTAGGTGGTTATAATGCGAAAAAAGGAAAACCCTTTATCGTTAAAAACTTTGATGGAAAAAGCTGGGGGAAATTTCAGCCTGAAGATGACCCTGCCAGCAAGCCCTTTGAAAGTTTTTTTATAGATCATTCCGGCAATATCTGGACAATACTCCTGTCAGGTAAAGGTGAATATGTGCAACGATTCGATGGAGTTAGCTGGAAATCATTTGGAAAGAACGATGGCTTTCCCTCTAGTAAAAGAGATCGCGCTTATAAAATTTTGTTTGAAGATCGTAACGGTAATTTATGGTTTGGGGCATCTTCAGCAGAAATTTATGGCGGTTTAATGAAATTTAATGGAACTAATTGGGCATCATATACTAGGGATGATGGATTTATTGGCAAAAGTGTCAACAGCATAGTAGAAGATCATGATGGAAATATTTGGGTTGCGACTAATAAGGGGCTAAACGTATTTGATGGGGCTTCATGGGAATACTTTTCAGAAAAGGATAAATTACCAAGTAATATCATAAATACAACAATAGTTGATCGTAATGGTCGGGTTTGGGTTGGAACAGCAAAAGGCTTGGCTCTTTTCGATAAAGGTAAATGGAGCCTGTTCAATAGCAAAAATGGACTCGCACATAATAATGTTAGAATTATGAAGGAAGACAGTAGAGGAAACGTATGGGTTGGCGCAGCTTCTGCTGCAAAAAAAGGTGGAGTATCTGTTTATATTGATGGTAGTTGGGTGTCTTTCGCATCAGATAAATTACCCAATTTTTACACACATGATATTTTTGAAGATTCAAAAGGCAATATGTGGATATTAACTATTGGAAATGGGGTGCTTAAATACGAATATTAGATATTAATTTATGTAAATATTACCCCCACTCAGCGTAGTTTGCAACCACGCCGCTATATCATTATTCCATGGTTCCCTAAAGCCTATCGGGAAACCACAAGAGCACTCCCACTCGGCGTAGTCTCCCGACTACGCCGCCATATCAATTACATTTTAACTGGTAACAGCATGAAAGTTTAATTCCTGTCGTTGTGGAATGAACCTACCCGAATTCCTTGAAGCGTCAGGCATTTGAAAAACTCATGAATAATTCTTAACTTTGTCAGACTACAGTATCCGTGCCTCAGCGAATCACGTATATGACCAGACCGACTTCCATATTATTGCTCATCTTCCGTACGCTTCAGAAAGCTAACTGCCGATACAACCATAACAGCATAATACTCCCCGCTACATGGCGCCAAGCGCCAGACCCTGCCTGTTTATCCGAACCCGGCAAACAATGAGGCCTATATAATGGTAAAAGACGGAGTCATCGTCCACGAAGTTAACGTGTACAATCAATTGGGACAACTAGTCTGGCATCAGGAAAAAGGAATTGACAAAATAGATATCTCTATGTTCAACCAGAGATTATACGTAGTCGAAATCATAAAGGATAAAGGAAGAAGCGTTCAGAAGCTAATCATTAAGCATTGATTCGTAACTGGTTAACAGGGGGCTCATAAGCCGCTGCCGCACTTCCGTAACAAGTAATACTACCATACGGATTGTTATTGGGGAACAATCAAATAACTGCCTCTTCGCACAGACTGAGATGTGAGACTGAGATGTGAGGGGGTTGTATTTTTTTGTAATTTTAAGGAAAATATTTTCCATGAAAACAAAATTAGTTCTTATTCTCAGCTTAGCTTTCCTTTTTACCGCAAGCCTGCATGCCCAGACACATGAGTTTTGGGGGATGACCAGCGAGGGCGGCGCCCACAATGCGGGCTGCATTTTTAAAACCGACACCACCGGTCAGAACCAAAGCGTGGTGTATTCGTGGTTCAAGCAGGAAGGCAGCACACCCACCTACACACATCTGTGCGAAGCCGCTAACGATATGCTATACGGCATGACGCAAGCGGGGGGCATTGGGAATAACGGGTTGATTTTTGAATTCGATCCGGCGACATCTGAGTACACCGTGAAAGTTTTTTTTGACGGTGACAATAAAGGCCGGGTTCCGAACGGAAGCCTTATTGAAGCAATCGATGGCAAACTTTATGGTATGACAAAAAATGGAGGTATAGACGAGAATGGGGTTATTTTTGCATATGACCCTGGCTTCGGAACTTTTACAAAACTTTTCGAATTTGATGGCGCCAGCACCGGCAAATATCCGTATGCCAGTCTGGTACAGGCTGACAACGGAAAAATGTACGGGACAACTTCTGAAGGCGGTGCCCATGATTACGGTGTGCTGTTCGAGTTTGACCCGGTAGCCCTTACTTTTACGAACATACTTGATTTCGATGGTGCCAACAACGGAGAACACCCGCACGGAAGTCTAATCCAGGCTAATGACGGGCTTCTTTACGGCACAACCTTCAGAGGTGGTGTCAATAGTGTCGGCGTTCTGTTCAGATACGATCCTGACGGCCAAACTTATACAAAGGTCATCGACTTTGAAGTCTCTGACGGCAGTAATCCCCGCGGGCTGATGCAGGCTGATAACGGAAAAATATACGGGCTGGCAAGGAATGGTGGCAGTGCCAACAATGGAACACTGTTTGAATTCGACCCGGCCACCGATACATATACCAAAAAAGTGGACCTAGATAACACTACGGGAACAAACCCCAGAAGTGTCCTTATCCAGGCTTCTAACGGTAAACTTTATGGTTTAACATATATAGGCGGAGATAATAGCGATGGTACCTTGTTTGAATATGATCCGGCAACAAGCACTCTAACAAAAAAAATGGATTTTGACAATATTAACAAAGGTAAAAACCCTCAGGGCAGCTTAATGGAAGCCTCCAATGGTAAACTCTACGGCATGACTTACAGGGGTGGAACAGCTCATAACGGTACACTCTTCGAATTTGAAACCGGAACGAACAACTTCGCGAAAATACTGGATTTTAACGAAGCTGTAAACGGTGAGGAGCCCTATGGCAGCCTGATGCAGGCAAGTAACGGAAAGTTATACGGAATGACCGAATCGGGAGGAACGGCACTCTACGGCATCTTGTTTGCTTTCGACCCGTTCACGTCCACTTATACCAAACTTTTGGATTTTGACCGCGAAGAAAATGGAGGAACCCCTTACGGTAATTTAATTCAAGCCAACAACGGCAAACTTTACGGGATGGCCTCAGAAGGAGGAGCTAATGATTACGGGGTGCTCTTCGCTTACGATCCGGCTACTGCCACCTACACAGTAAAACTGGACTTTGACGGAGACAACAACGGGAGCTATCCAAGCGGCAGCTTGTTGCAAGCCGCTAACGGAAAACTTTATGGAATGGCCTATGAGGGAGGCCTCAACGGTGTAGGCGTACTCTTCGAATACAATTCAGTAACAGATACCTATTCTAAAAAACTGGACTTCGGCGAAGAAAACGGTCGTTACCCCTATGGCGATTTGATACAAGCCGAAAATGGAAAACTATACGGTCTTACTTCAAGCGGTGGTTCGAATGGCTCCGGTGTACTGTTCGAGTATGATCCCGCAGCCGATACATATGCTGTAAAATACGATTTTAACCAGGATGAGGACGACGGAAGGTTACCCCAGGGAAGTTTAGCAGAAGCACAGAATGGAAAACTTTACGGAATGACCTACCGCGGGGGTATTAACAATGCCGGAACGCTTTTCGAATTTGATCCGTCCACCAGCATCTATACAAAAAGAATAGACTTCGAAGCCATAACCACCGGGTCAGACCCTTACGGAAGTTTGTTAACGGCTGGTAACGGTAATTTATATGGCATGACAATCGAAGGAGGAGCAAATGATTCCGGTGTACTCTTCGAGTACAACCCTATGACTCATACTATAACAAAAACACTTGATTTCGATATAAGCAACGGCAGCAAGCCTTATGGCAACCTGATCCGGGTGTCGCTCATTATCGATAA
>DGOT01000188.1 GCA_002389465.1 Bacteroidales bacterium UBA4459
TCCATTGTAAACACGTGTGAACCAGAGCCCCTTGCCGTCAGGCGTCACATAGGGTAAGCTTTCATCTTCCGGTGTATTTACAACTGATATATTTACAGGATTCTGCCAGTTTCCGTTTATGTTCTGCAACCTCCAGATGTCGTTTTTGCCTGATCCGCCATTTCGGGAAGAATGATAATACAACTCGTTGCCGTAAATGTGCAGTTCGCCTACTTCATTGGCAGGGTCAAAATCGGACAACTGCCACTTACCCCAGCGACCGTTTTCATACATAGCGCTGAACCAGTGTAATCCCGTATAATCTTTGCGTGCTGACACGAACAGCATGTTGTTTCCTTCTACAAATTCGGCACCGTCCAGGGCAAGTTTTCCCGGATCCTGCAACCACACACTCTCTGCTTCATACCAGCCGTTNNCCATTTTCTCCCGAAACATAAATACCCGTAACCTCATCATTTATCTGCTGCTCAACAGGTACATCCACATCGGGCGTGAAAAAAAAGTACAGTTCATTCCGGTCGGCAGGAATAAACGGGGAGTCTTCGGCTCCTGCCGTGTTCACTTCCGGTCCCAGCGGAACAGGTTCTTCATATTCGTCCGAATGCAGCATCGGCGGATAAAGGTCAGTATCAGGAGTCATCTTAACGACATCCGATGGAATACGTTCTTGCCTGCTCGTTTGAGGATAAGTTGGCTCTTCGTCTTTTTTGTTGCAGGAAGACAGAAACAGAAAAACGGAAACAACAACCAGTAAGAGGGTTTTATTCGAGTAATTCATGTGTAGGTTTTTGAATGATCCGGTATAAACGGTTCATTATGAATGCGATTAAAAATACAAAAAATTTTTAAACCGGTCGCATTTTGTAAAACAGATGATTTCAGGTTGCTGTTGATACGCAAAAGGAGTTTTAATTTGTTATTTGGAGCGTAATCGCATGGTTTGTCTGTAAGAAATAAATAACTTTGTTCCCCTTAAACAAACCGGATATGTACACAGTCTACCACAATCCCCGGTGTAAGAAATCACGTGCCGGGCTGCAATATGTGCAGGAACGAACCAGTGACATCGAAGTGATTGAATACCTGAAAAACCCGCTTACCGAGAAAGAACTGGAAATATTACTGATGAAACTCAACAGGAAACCGCATGAGATGATCAGAACCCAGGAAGCTGTTTATAAGTCGGATTACAAAAAGAAGGAGTTTAATGACCATGAGTGGATAAAAATAATGGTGGAAAACCCAAAACTGATCAAACGACCCATTGTCGTAAAAGGAAACAAAGCTGTTTGGGGTGATCCGGCTGAGGAACTGGAAGTATTATTTAAATAATTAATAAAGTAATAAAAACCGATCATTGAACCTTCCGACAGAAGGTTTTAGGTGAGGTCAAATATTTAAAACCAAATAAAATGAAATACCGTATAGAACACGACACCATGGGTGAAGTAAAGGTGCCTGCCGAAAAATACTGGGGAGCCCAGACCCAGCGTTCGAAAAACAACTTTAAAATAGGGGGTGGTACCATGCCTATTGAAATAGTGAGGGCTTTCGGAATTCTTAAAAAAGCTGCCGCTCTTACCAACGCAGAACTGGGGGTACTGCCGGAAGAAAAAGCAAAATTGATAAGCCAGGTTTGTGATGAGATAATTGAAGGTAAATTGAACGACCAATTTCCCCTGGTTGTATGGCAAACCGGGTCGGGTACTCAATCTAATATGAATGTTAATGAAGTAATCGCTAACCGCGCTCATGTTTTACGTGGCGGAAAGTTGGGAGAGGGTAAAACTTTTATACATCCCAATGATGATGTGAATAAGTCTCAGTCCTCAAACGACACTTTCCCAACAGCAATGCATATTTCCGCCTGCGATATTGTTTCTCATGTAACCATACCGGGAATAACTAAATTACTGGATACCTTTAATAAAAAGGCGATAGAATTTAAAGATATTATTAAAATTGGCAGAACCCATTTGATGGATGCAACTCCTCTGACCCTGGGTCAGGAATTTTCAGGTTATGCTTCTCAACTGAAACATGGATTAAAAACGTTGGAGTGTACTTTACCAAGTTTATATGAACTGGCACTGGGAGGTACGGCCGTTGGTACCGGGTTAAATGCACCAAAAGGGTTCGATGTTTTAGTAGCAAAAAAAATTGCAGGACTTACCGGATGTCCCTTTGTTACAGCGGAAAATAAGTTTGAAGCACTCTCTTCTCATTGTGCCATAATTCAAGTTTCAGGAGCACTTAAGATTGTTGCTATAGGACTTACGAAAATAGCTAATGATACCCGTTTTTACGCCTCTGGCCCCCGGTCTGGAATCGGAGAATTAATTCTGCCGGCTAATGAACCGGGATCATCTATTATGCCGGGGAAAGTCAACCCAACTCAAAACGAAGCCCTTACACAAGTTTGTACACAGGTTGTTGGCAACGATATAACTATTACCATGGCCGGAATGCAGGGACATTTCCAGCTGAATGTTTTTAAACCTGTCTTAATATCTAACCTCCTAAACTCAGCAAGACTACTAGGAGATGCATGTGTTTCCTTCAACGATAACTGCGCAGTAGGCATTAAACCTAATCTTGAAAAGATTAAATATAATCTTAACAACTCTTTAATGCTGGTTACGGCGCTCAACACACATATCGGTTATGAAAACTCTGCAAAAATTGCCAAAAAAGCACATAAAGAAGGCACTACTTTGCGCGAAGCTGCTCTGGCACTGGGTTACCTTACCGATGAAGAATTTACCGAATGGGTTGATCCCTCTAAAATGATTTAATTTTTAAAGATACCTGCTCAGTTTAGTCTTCCAGACTGCACTGAAAACAGTAACCATCCGCAGGATCCAAAGCGATTTTGCGGATGGTTATTTTTTTCTTAGTTCATCCTCGGGAATCTTATTCAGATGCCTCAACCGGTAAACAAACACGTGTTTGGCGACAACATTCTTCCGGTATATATTGATGGTGTCAGGAGGGAGAATCTCTTCAAAATACTGGTCGATGTTCCCGTAAGGTGACCGGTAATCGCGTGAAGTAGTCAGATAATAGGCATCCATCCCCTCGCTAAACCCACCATTGATCCGGTTGATCCAGGCATATTTATGGATCTGGTCCAGCCGCCCGATGCCATAGCTTTTCATTCCTATGGGCGAAGCCGCGTAATAATCAAAGTTTGCCAACGGAAACCAGAAATTTCCCACCAGAATGCTTTCTCCTGACATCAGGCCGTTGCTGCGGTCTTTTTCCACGATCTGCGCAAAATCCCTTCCTGCCTGGTCAAATCCAAACATGTCAAGCGAAGGGTCATCGGCGATGATGCCGAATTTTTCCTCTAGCGACTTGAAATTTATCCACCCGTAGTTAATCTGCCCGAATCCCAATACAATGACCAGCAGCATCAGGGAGAGGGAAGCTATGATAGCCATAGGAACACGCTTTGTTTTATTTCCGGTGATCTGATCTAACCAAGCTGCAACGAGCACCAGCAAAGTAGTATATGCCGGAGCTGTCCAGTGAGGTAAAGTCCTCCGGAACAAGGAGAAGGTCACTATAAGGGCGACTAGTGGTAATGAGACCAGAAGAATACTTCTCAGGTACGTTTTGTTCAGGTCCAGTTTCTTCCGGGCAATAACAATCAGCGTTATCAGGATCAGGATAAAATTGATCGGATTGTTATAAAAGAACTCGCCCACAAGTTCTGTCAGAAAATAATCAGCATTTAATGTGTACCCCAGCATGTCCACCCTTTCGCCGTGGTAAGCAAAACTGATAAAATCGTACCGGATATTCCAGATCAGTATCGGAAGACTAATAACAGCCGTAGCTGCCAGCGCGTAATACAACCATTTGCTTTTCAGCCAGGCGCGGTTATAAACAACGATGTATAAAAGAGCGCCGGCCCATAGAAAGATGCTCGTGTATTTCGATAATATGGCCAGTCCGGTTACAATACCCATTTGAAACATTTTTAGCCGGGCATTCGGCAGATTCGGACATGAAACTACTGATTGCAGTATCAGCAGAGTACTGAGCAGCCAGAAAAAACTCTGGGGCGTATCAGGCAGGATAAATATACCGGTGATAACAAAAGCATAAATGGATGCCGTGTAAAGTAACGCTGCAAAAAAACCAGTACGTTCATTTTTAATAATGCTGCCAATCCGGTAAATGATCCATATGTTGACCGCGCCTAAAACAAGAGGTCCCAGTCGAATAAAAAATTCGCTGTCGAGTAAAAGGTTGAAGCTGAACAGTTGGATGGTCAGCCCCACCATCAACGGATGATCAAAGTGCGACCAATCGGGATACAGGGCAAACAGCCGGTAATAAACTTCATCGTTGCCAAGTTCAAGCGTGGCAGCAACATAGGCCCTGATGATCGTTGAAATTACGATCAGCAGAACCACAGATTTTCGGTAATAGGCAGCAGAATTCACTCGTTATCCGGCTTTTTTCTTTTGTTTCCATTTGGCAAATAAGAATGCCAGTGTTAACAAAATCACGAAATAAATAATCCGTAGCCTTAAGGTGGCAGCTGTATCGATGACGGCTGTTTTCAGTGATCGTGGTGAAGTGCCTTCATAGCGTACAACAGGGTTCAGATAAAGATCGTAGGTGTAGAAAAAATTAGCTTTTATCCGAATATATGGATCGTCGGGCTGAATGACATAGGAAGCGGTACGGACACCAGCAACGGTCTTGCGAACAGTGCCGTTTTCTCCGATAAAATCAATTTCTCTCGATTTCTGGCTGAATTCTACCGATAAAGTATCTCCTTTCAGTTCAACACGAACCAGATACGGCATTTGTTCTA
>DGOT01000189.1:0-6516 GCA_002389465.1 Bacteroidales bacterium UBA4459
ACCACATTGATCACAGCCGCCATCGTATCTGTTTTAATGATGTATTTATCCAGCAGCATATTGTACAGCAGTCCCGCTTGTTTAATGCTGACAGGATAAAAATCTTTATCGATAAATTGCTCAAAGTTTTTAAAGGCCGTCTTTTTAAATCCAAGGTCATTTCCTTCTTCTTCCAGGGCTTGCTTCACCTGTTTGCCGTTCCTATCCCAGAATTGTTTCCATCGCTCGATGGCTTTTATTTGTTCCTCTTTCGGCTTGAATAAGTTGTTGATGACGGAGGATTCCTTGATAACGCCTATCCGTGTTAAGCTGTCAATCAGATATTTTGCCTCTTCATTACGTATGATGGCTTCATCAACTGTGTTGCCCGGCGACACCAGATAGATCGTTTTTTTAGACAAGCTGGTGACACGGTTCAGATCTCTTTCGGCCTTTCTCAGACGGTTGCTCATGTAATTGTTCTTCATCATGTCGGCATCAAAACTGACGTTGTCCAAAAAGAAATAAAAAGCAACGGTTAAAAGAAAGATGATGGGCCAGATGAGATTTTTTTTCTTCATGTGAAAACCAGCCAGTTTATCGAGCAGATTTTCTCTGGGTGGTTTAGCGGCTTTAGTGCGGATAAGATGCGGCAAAACAATGAGAGAAAAGAAGGCGGCACTCAAAATACTTAATGCGGCAAACAATCCCAGATCATTTAATGCTTTGGAGTTCAGAAAAAACAAACTCATAAAAGCAGCAGCTGTGGTGAAACTGCTCATCAAAATAGGGGTGGTGATGTCTTTATAGAGTACTTCGATGTTGAGGTGCTTCCGGTAGTGTGAAAAGATATGTAGAGAGTAATCTACCGAAATGCCCAGCAGCACCGAGCCGATGCCCAATGAAATTGCCGAGATGTTCGACCGCAGGAAATAGAAAACTGCCAGCGACACGATAATGCCGAAAACCAGCGGTAGAAAAATAATCAGTACCGTGCGTTTTTTTCTGAAAAAAGATGTGATAGCTATGACCAGCAGAATAGCAGCTATCGAAACGGTAGTGACAATATCTTTTTTTATTCTCCGTGCATTACCGAGGGCTACCACGGCATTACCGAAATAATTAACATGGATGTTGCGGAATTTTTCCTGTTGTTCTAGGGTTTTGATCAGTTGGTCAATATCGCTGAAGAGCACCTCGTTAACCGCCGAATTATTTGTGTAAGCCGGAGTGATAATCAAGAGTAGGTTCTGGTGGTCTTTGGTGATGAAATGGCTGTTGTAAAGTTCGAAGTTGTCGCTCACCTGAAACATTCTTAGTTTCTCCAGTACCAGCACGGTGAGGTGTAGCGGGTCATTTTTGATCATCTTTTTAACGCCGAATCCAACCGGCGACATCAGGGTTCTCAAGTCGCTTGCCAACGCCTGCCGTATGGCTGTATCGCTTACCTTCTCTGCCAGTATTTTGTAGTCGGCTGAATCCAGAAAAACCGGCAGATTGTTGTACACGAAATCGTAGAGTTTCATCATCTCCGAGTCATCGGGTGCTTTTTCAATATTTCTGACACGGTCAGGTATCTCCTGTTGTGTGATGGAATCTGCCAGTTGGTCAGCAAAAGCAGACAGCAGGTCCGGCTTGGGCTTTTCCATGGTGTCATTCAAACTGATGTTGAATACCACCTTTTCCATAAATTCGGAATTGTCGAGCACAAAATTCAGCCGGCTGATCTTTTTGCTGCCCGGCAGTACATTGGTGATGTCTTCGGAAAAAGAAACGCGGGAAGCAAAATAACCTGTAGCAACGACAAAAGCCGACAGCAACAGGACGAACACTGTTTTGTGCTTTTGTATCCGGTGGTACAGAAAGATGAAAAAAGTACTCATATTACGATTTAACTCCTGCTTTTTTATGCATCAGCAAAACTAACAGGAAATAGGATATAATAAAAACTGCCAGTCCCAACGCCAAACCGAAAACCAAACTTCCTGCAACGTATTGATACAGATTATATCCGAGTTCGTGCCATGCCTCGTAAAAATGACCTGACAGGATGCGATCTTTCAAAAAGGTCACCGTTTCTGAGGTTAATGTGCCCTGTGTGCCCAGTACCAGCCCGCCGGTTTTGTAGCTGAAATAGATAATAAACGGAATGACAGGCGGTATGGATATATTGGAGGCGGCCAGGACTAAAATCTTGTTCAGCCGCAGCAACTGGGCAAGAAATACGGCCGTCAGCATCTGAAATCCCCAGATAGGTACGATGCCCATAAACATGCCAAAACCCAGTGCCGAAGCTACTTTGGCGGGGTTCTCATTGTGTTGTCCCAACTGCTCTTTGACAATGTCAACAAACCTGTGGTGTGTGAAATAGCGGACGAGTTTGACTGGCCAGATATAAAACAAAGTGATCAATACAAGTACAGTGTTCAAAACACTGATCCTGGAAAAATCCTGTAATGGTCTGAAGTGCGTCACACGTTCTTCTTCCGGCGGATAATAGACTTTTACGGGAATGGGAATAATCGGAATATTTCGCCAGGCTGACCTTACCAATACCTCTATCTCAAATTCATATTTTCTGGTGTAAAACCGGGTGCTGTGGTATAATTTAACCGGGTACAGCCGGTAACCCGATTGAGTGTCGGGCAAGGTGTCGCCTGTCTCGAATTTGAACCAGAAATTGGAAAACTTATTGGCAAAGGTGTTTTTGCCCGGCATGCCTTCTGCTTCAATGTTGCGTGAACCGATGATCAGACTGTCTGGGTTTTCCTGTAAGGTTTCGATGAATTTAGGCAGGTCGTCGGCAAAATGCTGTCCGTCGGCATCAATGGTAATGGCATAATCGTAACCCAATTCCAGGGCACGGTTAAACCCCTGCCGGATGGCATAGCCCTTTCCAATATTTTTAGTATATCCGATGACGTCAATCCCGGAAATCTTCTCCAGTATTTTTTGCGTGCTGTCTGTGGATCCGTCATTAACAACGATGATATTTCCGGTATATTTCTTCACGTCATCAACGACTTGCGCGATGGTATTCCCGTTATTATAGGTTGGAATGAGAACACAGACTTTTAATCCGGTAAACAGATCGGTATGTTGGTTTTCCTGTATCATAAGTGCTGATGCAAATGTAGGGAATTTGATCCTTATCCTTTTCTTCGTTTAGCTTAGTGCAATGGGATTTGATTAGTGGGAGGTTTTTACAATGGCTTTGTTCATGATCAGGAGATTATGACCCCGGCCAGCTTAGTCGGGAGGCTAAGCTGAGGGATTTTTACTTTCTATTTATATTTGTTCTACTTGGGCGTAGTCTCCAGACTACGCCGCCATATGAGTACCTCCTTGTTGGTGTCCTCACCAACAAGTTGCGGTTGGTGGGACACCAACCGGGGAACGTGCTGGTTTAAGTGGAATTCCTGTCCATCCGTTTAGGAGGGCTTAAACCGTTAGTTGCTTTTTACATCTGAATTTCATCCCACTCCAACTGCAAACCGGCTCTCTTGTTGTTGATTTCTACATTTTCAGGATAGTTGTTGCCTGGCGTTAGCTGGATAGTTGCCTTGACGGAACATCCTTTTCTGAGTTCAATCTTCACCGGTTGGTTGTTGGTAGGTTGAGAAAACACCGAAGCCACATTTTTGTCAAAACGAATTGTTGTTTCTGTGGCATTACTCCCGGTTTGCCGGAATGCAGCTATTTCAGAATGCTTGGGATACTGTCCGAATAACAGCATAAAATCCGTTTTCAACATGCTGATGATAAATTCCCGGTTCATACTTTCCATAATGTAGTTAACGTGAAACCAGTTCTCCTTGTCTTCCGGCCGGATTTCGATATCGAAAAACTTAAGTCCGATCTGCGACATAAAAACCACGTGAATGGTGTTGCCCGATTGTACTTTCTTCATCATCGTGATACCGCTCAATTCCTGTCCGAATATTTTAAAATTAGTTGAATACACAGCTTTTGTGAAAGAAGAAACATAAACAACCGGAATAGGGGTGTTTTCAGTGGAAACCTGTTCAAATCCTTTGTAATGTTTGTAAGAACACGAAGAAAGTCCGGCTGTCAGTAAAATGACAGACAAAAACAAGGTATATACCGGTCTGTACTTCATCTCAGCTAATTAGCCATATTAAAAACTTCATCGGGGACAGGCCCGTTCAGGATTTTGTCCGAGAAAGTGATCAGCGTGAAGTCGTCACCGGGCTCCATAAATTTCACTTTGGCCACCTGCATGTCTTTTTTGTCTAAATAGATGTCAATCTCACTCAGCATCTCATGCACTTCCGGTTTCAGAGGCACCAGCCGTGCCAGGTAATACGTATCATTCTCCAGATAAGAAGCTTCAAAATCGGGATTGTCCAGAAAATTTCCACTCACCGAAGTGACAATCATGTTGTTGATCTCTTTAAACATCCGGTTGGAAGCAATATCGAATTCTTTCACTTTATCCCCGTCTTTGATAATGAACTTTCCGTCATGCACAACGATGGTGTAGTCCGTTGGTCTTGTGTATGACCAAACGACATTGTTCTTCTTTTTAAAAATAAAATGGCCTTCACTTATCAGCACTTCCTCCAGCATGGTGAGGTGTTTCTCCTGTTTGAAATTGCTTTGGATGGTGTTGGTTGCCGTGGCATATGCTTTCACCTTTTGGATAAATTCATCGGGGTTGGACAACGGTTTGTACCCTTCTTCCTGTAAGCTGACAAATGAAGTCAGCATTAAAAAAGCGAAGCCAAATATCATTAACTTAATTATCTTCATAAACCTGAATTTTTAAAAGTTCATCAAGCCCGGTAATCCAGTAACCGTTTTCCTTCAACCAGGGCAGAATTCCGTCCAAGATAGGTATTATTTTTTCATGTGTGTCGTGCAGCAGAATAACAGCCCCCGGATGCATTTCTTTCTTCAGCTTCTCCAATACTTTTTCAGCCGTTTTTACCGTGTCCAGGGAGCGTACACTCCATCCGACGGGAATCAGTTCCGTTTTTTTCAATGCTTTTTTTAACCATGGATTGGTTACGCCGAAAGGAGGCCGGAACAGGAGTGGTTTTTTGCCTGTAGCGTGCAAAATAATAGTGGAGGTTTTGTTTAATTCACCCGTCATTTTTGCCGGAAGGAAAAGATCGAAAAGAGGGCTGTGTGTATAGCTGTGGTTTCCGATGATGTGGCCGTCCTTAAATGCTGCTGCCGTTATTTCCGGATACTGTTCTATTTTCCGGCCAATACAGAAAAAAGCAGCTTTTACTTCGTGTTTTTTCAAAATTTCCAGCACTTTAAGCGTGATCTCAGGATGTGGCCCGTCATCAAAAGTGAGGGCAATTTCCTTTTTAGCAGTAGCGCCTGAGTTTAATGAAGTGAAATAAAAATTCAGCTGGATACGGGCAGAGCCGATAATCAGAACTACTAAATAAAGGGCGATTAAAATCAGATAGGGGAGCAGGCCTGTTACTTCAAAATAATTCAGCACAAGCAACACTGCCAAAACCGGGAAAAATAATATGTTTAACGTTTTATAGTTCAGCATGGAGATCCTGGGATTCAACTAAGGTGCCGTTATTTCTTCTTCATACATTTGAACAGGGTGTGGCTCACGCCGATATTCTCCACTACCTTGTCAAGATACAGGTCGGCTTTTTCCACCAGTTTCACCATATCATTGGAATGATACATCTGGCTGTTGCCGTTGGCCATGGCTGTAAAGTATAAAGAGGTGGCGTGTAAGCTATACGTGGATGCTTCGTGTTGCTGCTTGTCCCAGTATGTTTCCAGAATGTAAAGTAAACCGTTTTCGTCCAGGGCATCGTAGGCGCGCTTCAGCAGGCTGGAAATTTCTTCCTGCGAGAAGCAATCGAGAAACTGGCTCATCCAGATGGCATCGTAGCCTTTTGGAAACGGAATTGTGTTATCGAGCAGATTCAAAGCATGGGTAGAGACCCTGTCTTCCAGATCTTCCCGCCGGATGTTTTCCCTGGCCTCTTTTATTTGTCCGGGCAGGTCCAGGATGGTCAGATGAATGTTTTTATCGTAATGCGCACAAAAGATGCTGAATTTGCCGGTGTTTCCCCCGATGTCGAGTATTTTTTGAGGCTTGTCGGCAAACAGGTGCGGCATCACCTCGGGGAAAGCATAATCGGAATAGAAATGATCGAATGCAAACCAGCTTTTTCTGGCCTGTTCCGGTAATTCCGCCAGTGCTTCGTAGATTGTACCCCAGTCTCCAAATTCTTTCAATCCCTCGGGCTTTCCTTTTTTAATGGCATCTTCCAAATGGAACATGCCGAGGTAGTTCACGTTTTGTGTGAAATCCATATTCACACGCGTCAATTCATCTCTTTCGATGAAGAAGCCGGTTTTTGTCAATAGATATTTTCCTTCCTTCAACCGGACCATTTTTAAACTCAGCCCGGCTTCGAGCAACACTTTTACGCCATAGACCGGAATGTCCAGATCTTTGGCAATGGTATCGGTATCAGACCCTTTGTCATGGGTTTCCAGCAGGTATTCCAGAATTCCAAAATCGCGTAA
>DGOT01000189.1:6681-9908 GCA_002389465.1 Bacteroidales bacterium UBA4459
AAGAAGCCGCTCAATGGATTCTTTTGGGGTGTTATTCTTCAAGTCGGGATAATATGTTTTGGTGGCCGAAAGGTGGTAATGCGTCGCTGTTTCCTTTTCGGCGGAAACAAAAATGACTGGTTTGTTGTATTTCATAGCCAGGTAAAAAGGCCCTTCTGGAAATCTGGCAGGATAACCCATAAAAGTTTTCGTAACCGTTTTGGCTCCTTCCAGAAACCTGTCAGCATGCATGGTGATGATCTCGTTGTTTTGCAGTGCTTTCTTCATCAGGATCAGGTGCGACAGGTCATCTTTGATAGGAATGATGTGCATGGTTTTTTTGGTCATTACTTCATCCAGTAGTTGTTTGATCCTTTCGTGCTCTGCTTCCAGCATTAGGATATGCACTTTGGTGTCAATACGTTCCAGTAACTGCCCGGCAATTTCCCAGTTGCCTACATGGGCGCCGATGAGCAATCCACCCCCTTCAGCAGCCATCTTCCTGATATTTTCCTCCCCGTCAAAGACAAAAGTGAACTGATTGAAAAAACCAGCCATCATGGCAACCTTGTCAATCAACACCTGCCCCAGTTTGTAGTTGTTTTTGTAAACATACCGCAAGGATTTGAGTTTTCCATATCCGAGAATTTCATGAAAGTATTGAAAAATGGGTTTACGTGACCTGGCGGAAAAAAGGACAAAATAAGTCACCACAAAATGCAGGAAAAAATAAGTAAACCGAATTCCGAAGTTTTTCAGAATGAAAATAAAAAAACGGTGACCGGCTACACCACCTCTGGTCTGGCCTTTCCAGGTAGCCATTAGTTTTGAGAATGTGCTAATATAAAGTTATACAAGTCTTCCAGTTTCTTAATCTTGACCATCTGCTCACTGGTCACCTTCAGGCCGAATTCCTTCTCAATAATCACAGCAATATCAACAAAGTCAAGGCTCTCAATGTCAAGGTCTTCCTTCATCCTAGCCTTAGGGTGTAACTGCTCTTCCTCCAATTCAAACTCGTCAATTAAAAAATCATTAACGATCGTAACAACATCTTCTTTGCTCATTGTTGGTCTGATGGTTTTTGTGATGCAAAAATACTATTTAATTCAAATAAACAAAAGAAGAATCGCAGATTGGAATGAGAAATTAAATACAGAAGATGTTTCCATTTGGAAAGATAGCGAAACTGCTTAAAGTTTCCTGACCACTAAAGAAGAATTAGTACCCCCGAATCCAAATGAATTAGACAGGAAAATGTCAATTTTATGCTCTGTAGTTTCACTGATGATATTCAGTTTCTCCGAATATTCATCCGGGTTTTCGAAATTAATATTAGGAGCGATAAACGAATTGTGTGCCATAATCAGCGAATAGATGATCTCGCTGGCGCCGCCCATCCACATTTCGTGGCCAGTCATGGACTTGGTAGAGCTAACAGGTACTTTGATGTCTCTGAAAACTTTGTGGATTGCCTGTGCTTCATTGGCATCACCTACCGGTGTGGACGTAGCGTGGGCGTTCAGATAATCAATATCTTCCGGATTCAGATGAGCGTCACGTAAGGCCATTTCCAGCGACCGGGCCGGACCATCCACATTCGGAATGGAAATATGTTCTCCGTTGGATGAGAATCCGTAACCCAACACTTCTCCTAATATCGGTGCTCCTCTTTGTTTAGCCGATTCGTAACTTTCGAGAATAACTGTAGCCCCTCCGCCACTGGGCACCAGCCCGTCACGGTCACGGTCAAAAGGTCTTGAAGCTTTGGAAGGTTCGCCTTCCCTGACTGAAAAAGCACCCAGCGCATCAAAGCTGCCCATCGAAAAAGCATTGATCTCCTGGGCGCCGCCACAAATGATGGTGTTCTGTAATCCCTGTTTAATTAAAAAATAGCCCAGCCCGATGGCGTGTGATCCGCTGGCACAGGCCCCGCTCACAGTTAAATTGATGCCTTTCAACTTTAAAATCACTGACAGGTTCATAGTTACTGTGGAGTTCATCGATTGGAAGATGGAACCTGAGCCGATACGAATGGTCCCCTTTTTTTCACGAATAATATCAGTGGCTTCAACTACCGGAACAGCAGAACTGTCGTTGCCATATAATATGCCGACTTCATTCCGGGCTAGAAAATCTTCATCGATTTTGGCATTTTGGAGGGCTTCCATAGTGGCCATATAAGCATAAGCTCCCTGCTCAGGAAGTCCGACACGCTCCCTTCTGGGAAGTACTCCTTTTAAATTAGGGCGCTCCACGGCTCCAGTAAGTGCCGAACGAAATCCGTATTCTGTACGCTTGGGATCGATGACTATTCCCGATTTTCCCTGATAAAGCGAATCAGTAACTTCTTCCCTGTTTTTGCCAATTGTAGCGTAAATTCCTGTTCCCGTGATCACGACTCTGTTCATAGCTATCGCTCCCTTATGTATACAACCCGCCGTTTATTTTTATGACTTCACCCGTGATGTACGAAGCCCCATCGGAAGCCAGAAAACCAACTGTTTCCGCTACTTCTTCCGGTGTTCCGAAACGGTTTACGGGAATTAGTCTTTTTAATTCTTTTTCGTCCAGTTCCTGCGTCATTTCCGTTCTAATATATCCCGGAGCAACTGCATTTACAGTCACTTTCTTTTTGCCCACTTCCTGTGCCAGCGCTTTGGTAGCGCCAATCACGCCTGCTTTGGCTGCGGCATAGTTGGTTTGTCCGGGTAATCCTTTTTGTCCTGACAGGGAAACCATATTGATAATCCGTCCGAATTTACTTGTAATCATATCTTTAAGTAATCCGGAGGTGACATTGTAAAAACTGTTGAGGTTGGTGTCAATCACCGAACGCCAGTTTTCTTTTTCCATCCACACCATCAATTCGTCTTTTGAGATGCCGGCATTATTCACCAGAACAGCTATGTAATCATTTTCGTGTTTTTCTTTCCATGCTTCAAGCGTAGTTTTAACCTGTTGCGTATCGGTTACATCAAAACTGATCAGTTCAGCGTGATTTCCGGCAGTTTCAATTTCTTCTTTCACCTCCCGGGCGATTGCTTCGTTTTTATGGTAATGAATGATTACCGGAAAACCCATTTGTGCCAGTTTCCGGCAAACAGCTTTCCCTATACCTCCTGAGCCTCCTGTTACTAATGCATACCTCATCAGTCAATAATATTTGGAGCGGATGCCTGTAAATATTGTTTGATCTCTTCCAGATCAGTATATCGTGGAGCATCTTCGGTAAATACCGGAACGAT
>DGOT01000301.1:0-1729 GCA_002389465.1 Bacteroidales bacterium UBA4459
TCATCGTTTAGGACGCAACTGGTACTTAAACAAGAATGCTGCTATCAGGCACAACCAAGTTATCGGTGCCGAAACAGTTGTCATCCAAAAAATCAAATAAACACGGTTAGTTAAGCTTGTTCTTTCCTCAGTTTCAGCAGCGCCACATTTTCAACATGATGCGTTTGGGGAAACATGTCGACAGGCTGCGCTTTCAGCAGATCGTACTTTTCGTGGAGCAAAGCTATATCTCTGGCCTGTGTTGCCGGATTGCAGCTCACGTAAACGATTTTTTCGGACTCTGCCTGTAAGATCTGTCGCACCACCTTTTCGTGCATCCCTGCCCGCGGCGGGTCGGTGATGATTACATCCGGTCTGCCATGCTGCCGGACAAATTCCTCATCCAGCACTTTCGCCAGATCCCCCCAGTAAAACTCCACGTTTGCAATATCGTTCATCCGCATGTTTTCCTGTGCATCTTTTACAGCTTCTTCCACATACTCCACGCCTATCACCTTTTTCACCGACGGGGCCACAAACGAAGCAATGGTTCCGGCACCTGTGTACAGGTCGTACACCAGCTCATCGCCTTTAAATCCGGCAAAATCATAAGCGGCTTCATATAATTTCTGCGCTTGTTCCGGGTTGGTCTGGTAAAAGGAGGTTGGACCAATTTTAAATTTCAGAGGATTCTCGCTCTCTCCCGGAGGGATCATCTCTTCCACAATAAACGGGTCACCCTGAAACAACTTAACCTCCAGATCATTTATCGTGTCATTCTTCTTGCCGTTGATCACATACATCAGTGAAGTAATCTCCGGAAACCGTTCGGCCAAAAATGCCAGCAACCCTTCATTCTTTTCCGTTTCCTCCCTGAACACTATGATTACCATCAGATTACCGTTGCGTGACGTACGGATGATGATGTTGCGCAGCAGTCCTTCCCACTTCCTTACATTGTAAAAGCTTATCCCGTTTTCGATGGCATATTTTTTCACCACCAGGCGGATGGCATTGGAGGGGTCACGCTGCAGGTAGCAATGGTCGATGTCGAGTATTTTGTCGAACATGCCCGGCAGGTGAAACCCGAGGCCGTTGGTGTCTTCGGGGCCTCCCTCCTCTTTCGAAGGATCATAATCTGTCAGCCATCTGCGGTTGGAAAAGGTGAACTCCAGTTTGTTTCGGTAATAATACTGGTGCTCACCGCCGATGATCGGTAAAAATTCATCGTAAGGCACTTTGGCAATGCGTTCCAGGGCGTCTTTTACCTGTTTTTGTTTGAACTGCAGTTGTGCCTCGTACGAAAGATGCTGCCACTTACAGCCGCCGCACAAACCGAAATGGGAGCATTCGGGCGAAACGCGGTATTCAGACTTTTTGTGAGTCTTTACCACTTTTGCCTCGAAATACGATCTTCTCTTTTTATACACCTGCACATCTACCACATCTCCGGGAGCCGCAAACGGCACAAATACCACACGGTCGTCCACCCGGGCCACGGCTTTCCCGTCGGAGCCGGCATCGATGATCTCCACATTTTCAAATAAAGGCAACGGTCTTTTTCTTCTTCCCATCCATATAAATTTTGGGCAAAGATAGAGATTAAAAGGTTAATCAGCAGGTCCTTTTCGCTGGCGCTGTTACGCAAAATAGTGCAAAGAATACGCCAAGTCTCGCAAAGAAAAATCAAAAATTTTATCTAAAAAAAGTAGTACCGGAAGATATAACTTTTGCTTTTCGTAAATTTGTA
>DGOT01000301.1:1812-3777 GCA_002389465.1 Bacteroidales bacterium UBA4459
GCCGGGCAATTGTTCCGTTGGATCAAAAAAAGAGTGGACACAGCACACACTATCAAGGTATTTGCCGGGCTGGGCAACAACGGCGGCGACGGGCTGGCTTTGTCCAGAATGCTGCATCAAAAGGGATATCCCGTTGAAGTATATATCATTGATTACACCAAAAACAGGTCGGACGATTTTAAGGTTAACCTGCAAAGGCTGGAAGATCTAAAGGATGTTTCCATCCATTTTATCAGCGACAAAAGCGGCCTGCCGGAAATAGGGGAAGATGATGTTGTAGTGGATGCCATTTTCGGTTCGGGACTTACGCGGCCCGTAACCGGGTTTATCGCTGATGTGATCCATCACATCAACTCGGCGGAAGCAGTGACTATTGCCATCGACATTCCCTCGGGCTTGTTTGCCGACCAACATATCGACCCGAAAAAAGGGGCTGTCGTCCGGGCTGATTACACCCTGAGTTTCCAGATGCCTAAGCTGGCCTTTGTGCTGCCGGAAAACGACCGGTTTATCGGCGACTGGCATATCCTGGATATCGGCCTCCACCCCGATTACATCAACCGTGCGGAAGTAAAAAACTTTCTGCTGCTGAAACGCGACGTACAAACAACGCTCAAACCCCGAAACAAGTTCGCTCACAAAGGCACCTTCGGTCATGCTTTGCTTATTGCGGGCAGCTACGGCAAAATGGGCGCTGCTATCCTGGCTTCCAAAGCCTGCCTGAGGTCGGGTGTGGGCTTATTGCATACCCATATTCCCAAAGCGGGCTACGAAATTATGCAGACGGCTGTACCCGAGTGTATGCTGAGCATTGACCGGTATGAGAACTATTTTTCGGAAGTGCCCGACCTGGATATGTATTCGGCCGTGGGTATCGGCCCGGGACTGGGGATGGAAAAGCAGTCGCAGATGGCCCTGAAACTGTTGATACAGAACTACCCGAAGCCTGTAGTTTTTGATGCCGATGCCCTGAATATTTTGGCTGAGAATAAAACGTGGCTGGCTTTTCTGCCCAAGGGCAGCATTCTGACGCCCCACCCCAAAGAGTTTGAGCGGTTGGCGGGCAAATGGTCCAACGACTATGAGAAGTTGCACATGCTGCAGGACTTCTGTTTCAAATACAATGTGTATGTCGTACTCAAAGGCGCTTACAGTTGCATCTGCACCCCTGATAAAATGTGCTATTTCAACTCCACCGGCAACCCCGGCATGGCCACAGCCGGCAGCGGCGACGTGCTGACGGGGATCATCACCGGGCTGCTGGCACAAGCCTATGCGCCAGCACAGGCCGCTACGCTAGGCGTTTACCTCCACGGGCTGGCCGGCGACCTAGCCGCTAAAAAGAAAGGGCAGGAAGCTATGCTGGCGGGAGATCTTGTTGAACAGTTGGGAAAGGGGTTTAAGAAACTTAAATCGTAGCCAAGTAAAAATTATAAAGGTACGCTTTACACGCTTATCTGGTAAAATAAACGTACCTTTAAGCAATGCTATAGAAAAAATAAAGGTAACAGGTAATTATACACCTACGTTAGAAAAAATTGCATTTATGAATATCTAATTTAGAAATTTCATTGAGATGATATTCAGGGTTTTAGACTTTAAAAAAGGAAAGCAAAGTCTTCGATTGCATCGTTAGAGTGTTACACATTCTTTACGTAAAAACGTACAAGACTTTGCGAAATTATTGAATTTTTTGAGAAAGTCAATACTAAAACCCTGAAAATATGCGGATTTCAACTTTCAACAGTATCATACACTGATGTATAATTCATAATAAGTTGGATGAAATTTCATAGAAAAAAATATTATTTTTATCCGAAACTAAACCGAAACAACAAAATAATATTTTTTAGATCGGAATTCATAAATGCAACTATTAATAACAAGCTGTCATAAACAATTACCGACCTAAACGGTCGGCAAACTGTTCATACAGCTAATCGTTACCCAACATAATAAAGGAAT
>DGOT01000244.1 GCA_002389465.1 Bacteroidales bacterium UBA4459
CCAGTGTTACCTGGAAGATGAGCGAGTTGCCTTCGCTGGGTGGCCTGAAAAGGCGTTCATCGCACGATAAGTGTGGGTAAAACATGTGCCAAATTTAGGTTATTTTTACTGCATGATTTTAGTAACCGGCGGAACAGGATTTTTAGGCAGTCATCTTTTATACAGGCTTGTTTCGGCAGGCCATATGGTAAAGGCGATGAAACGTAAAAATTCAGGCACATATCTTACAGAGAAAATATTCTCGTACTATACGAAAAACGTGCCTGCTTTGCTGGAACGTATTGAATGGGTGGAAGGCGACCTGCTGGACATTTATTCTTTACTGGATGCCTTTGAAGGTGTTGATTATCTTTACCATACGGCAGCAGTTGTGTCATTGGATACTGGCGATGACAGGTTGTTGTTGGAAACGAATGTGCAGGGGACCGCCAATGTAGTGCAGGCAGCTCTGGAAAGAAACGTTAGGAAAATGTGCTACGCAAGTACGATCGGTGCTTTGGGCTACGAGGAGGATCATAAGTTGATTGATGAAGAAACGCCTTGGGATACGTCCACCAAAAAGTCGGTTTATTCGGTCAGTAAGTATGAGGCAGAGCGTGAAGTATGGCGCGGTATGGCCGAAGGACTACAGGCTGTAATTGTTAATCCCGGCGTAATTCTTGGCCCCGGCGACTGGAACCACGGGAGTCCCCGCCTGTTTTTTACAGTATATAATGGGCTTAAATTTTATCCCCGCGGAACTAACGGTTTTGTGGGTGTTGACGATGTGGTAACGGCCATAATACGCCTTATGGAAAGCGATGTGACGGAAGAACGGTTTACGGTTGTGGCCGAAAACTTGTCGTACCGGCAGTTGTTTGACTGGATAGCGGAGGCGATGAACGTTCCTGCCCCCAAATACAAACTGGGTAAATGGCTGGGAGAGATCGGATGGCGGGTAGCGGAAGCAGCTGCTTTGCTTACCGGAAAACAACCGGTCATCAACCGTGATGCAGTTCGTTCTTCGGACAGATTTTATGCCTATTCCTCCAAAAAACTCCTCGAAACTATTGATATAGAAATGATGCCCGTGAAAAAAAGCGTGAAAATAACGGCGAAGCTGTTTTTGGAGGATATGGGGAAATAAAATTCTCTCTTCTCGTCCTCGCCTGCAATGAGGATACGCTCCCCCGGCATTTGCAGTGCGTTTTTTTGCTTTAATAATTTGCCAGCGAATAAATTCGTTGTCTAAAATTCTCTTGTCCCTCCGGGACTTGAATCCACATCCCGGAGGGATTAAAAGACAGCAAGCCATGGAATTCATTCCGCGGCGAAAGAAATCTGCCCCTTCCCCCGCTTCGGGCGCCCAGGTTTGAGAAATAAATAGATGATAATTTATAGATACTGGCAGAAATAATACAAATAAAAGTCCCTGCTACAACTAACGGGGACTTAATTTGGTTGTGATGTAAAATTGAGTAACAGAATTATTTCTCCAGCACCACAAAAGCACTCGCCATCTTCTTCACATGCGAAATGGTCAGGTGGATGTGTTTTATTTGGTTCGTTTCGAGGTATTCCTTTACTTTTCCGTGGGGTTTGATATACGGCTTTCCCAGTTCGTTATTCAGCACTTCAATCTCGTGGAATGCCATGCCATAGCGGTAGCCTGTTCCCAGTGCTTTAAAAAAGGCTTCTTTGGCGGCAAAACGGGCGGCATAGCTTTGGTATTTCATCACATTGGCACTTTCGCAATAAGCCTGTTCGCCTTTGGTGTAAAGCTTCTGCCGCAACGCTTCATTGCTTTCCAAGTGACGCTGCATGCGTTTCACTTCGATGATATCGGTACCAATGCCAAAGATCATTTATATCTGATTTTAACTCTTAACTCTTAACTCTTAACTTTTAACTCTTAACTCTTAACTCTTAACTCTTAACTCTTAACGAATAACATCTAACTCTTTCCCCACTTTTGTAAAGGCGGCAATCGCTTTATCCAGATGTTCTCTTTCATGTCCTGCCGATAGTTGCACACGAATGCGTGCCTCTCCTTTGGGAACTACAGGAAAATAAAAACCGATGACATAAATACCTTCTTCAAGAAGTTTGGCAGCCATATCCTGGGACAGCTTTGCATCATAGAGCATGACAGCGCAAATAGCTGATTGCGTTGGTTTGATATCGAAGCCTGCAGCCGTCATTTTTTCCATAAAGTAGTCCGTGTTGGCGTGTAGCTTATCCTGTAGTTCGTTGGTTTCATTCATCATGTCGAACATGCGGATACCTGCATTCACCACCATCGGAGGCAACGAGTTGGAGAACAGGTAAGGACGCGAACGCTGACGCAACATCTCAATTACTTCTTTATGACCGGTAGTGAAACCACCGATGGCGCCGCCAAATGATTTACCCAAAGTTCCGGTGATGAGGTCAATTCTACCAAAAATGTCGAAATGCTCACTTACCCCGCGGCCTGTTTTGCCTACAACACCTGCTGAGTGCGACTCGTCCACCATGACTATGGCGTCGTATTTCTCAGCCAGTTCCACCATTTTGTCCACGGGGGCTGTGTTGCCGTCCATTGAGAAAACACCGTCGGTGACAATAAGTCTGAAACGCTGTGCCTGTGCTTCGATCAATACTTTTTCCAGCTCTTCCATGTTGGTATTCGGGTAGCGGTAACGCTGGGCCTTACATAACCGGACACCGTCAATGATGGAGGCATGGTTCAGGCTGTCTGAAATAATGGCATCTTCGGCTGTCATCAGCGGCTCGAAAACACCGCCGTTGGCGTCAAAAGCAGCAGCATAAAGAATAGTGTCTTCGGTACCGAAGAATTTAGCGATTTTCTTTTCCAGTGTTTTGTGCAGGTCGGTGGTACCGCAAATAAACCTGACCGACGACATCCCGTAGCCATGTGTATCCAGTCCTTCTTTAGCTGCTTTCACCAATTCGGGATGATTGGAAAGCCCGAGGTAATTATTAGCACAGAAGTTCAGTACTTTCTGTCCTGATTCAAGTTCTATTTCTGCTCCCTGTGGGCTGACAATGATACGTTCATCTTTAAACAATCCTGCTTCGTGGATATCTTTGATCTCTTTGATCAGATGCTCTTTAAATTTTCCGTACATGGTAATCGTTTATTACGTGATTAATTTTTTCAGTAGTCAAAAGTATAAAAACTTACCGGGTAAATCGCATTGGCAGCATATTTAGAAACACTCTTTTTATGGAGAATTAAATCTTTTAGCGACCTTTGCCGGAAATAATTTGAAAAATGAAAATAGCAGCCCTGGTTTCTGGAGGAGTTGACAGTTCGGTAACTATTCCGTTGTTAAAAGAGCAGGGGTACGATCCCCATATCTTCTACATCAAAATAGGGATGGAAAACGAGGATGCCTTTATGGACTGTCCGTCGGAGGAAGATATTGAGATCACTACCTGGATTGCTAAAAAGTACGGCTGTAAATTCGACATTATCGACCTTCAGGAAGAATACTGGTCGACGGTGGTGAAATATACACTGGAGACAGTGAAGAGCGGCCTGACGCCCAACCCGGATGTCATGTGTAACCTGCTGATCAAATTCGGGGC
>DGOT01000234.1:0-2237 GCA_002389465.1 Bacteroidales bacterium UBA4459
ACTATGGATAAAACACTTATTAGAAAGCACAACTTTGATTTCGGTTATAAAATTTCATTTTTCGGGAATTGAAGCTTCAGGCACACTATCATCACCTCAATAAGCATACCACAATATACAGCTTTTAAAGCAGATACACTGCCTGCTTGTGTATTAATAGATTACTTTGATTCTCAAATTACGTTCTCGAATGATTAACTGATCTATCCTAATTGCCCGATTTAACCCTGCCTGTAGTAAGCAATTTTTTGTGGGCAAATTGGTGAGCTTTGCCCAAAGTCTATAGAATTTGGTGAAATTCTGTAAATCTTGCGAGTTGACAGTCTGTTCTGTTTTTGATATTTGAATAGCGATATTGACGGGTTACAGTTAGGTTACATATTTTGCGGTTAGGTTGAAAGCAGTTCACAATTCGATCTTTTAGCTCAATCTACTTATATAAAGCGAGTTCTTCTCAATTAATTCTTCATCAATATACTTATAAAGTTTCATTTTGTGAAATATCCATTCGACCTTCCATTTTAACCATTGGCTATCCTTTTTTGGACTCACTGTAAGCGGCCTGGGAATAATCGCTGTCAAATGGACGATCTCTTCGAGATTTAAGTTTTGGACACTTTTATTAAAATAATGTTGCGAAGCTGCTTCGACTCCAAATATTCCTGGGCCGAGTTCAATCACATTGAAGTACAAATTGAAAATTCGGTCTTTCGACAACTCTTTTTCAAGACGTTTGGCAATAAAATATTCCTTTATTTTTCTTAAAAAACTTTTTTCAGGAGAAAGAAAGAGATTTTTAGCTAATTGCTGTGTAATTGTGCTGCCTCCACGAACCAGCGTGGCTTCCTTAAAATTTTTTTTGATCGACTCTTTTAATTCCTCATAATCAATACCTTCATGTTCATAAAACGAAGCGTCTTCCGAAATTCGGACGGCTTTTTTAAATAAATCGGGAATGATTTCAAAGCTGACCCAATTTTGCCTGATATTATATTTCTTACCTTGGGCTTCGGTTTGTTCTTTGCGTAACTGCATGAGTGCTGTTATTTTTGGATGTTTATTTTTCAGGTATGTTACATTCGGCAGGCTCAGATAGATGGAGAGGGAAAAAATAATACATAGAACCACAGCCGAAAGGGTTGTATATAGTACAATTTTTTTAAACCGGACTTTTTTTTCTATCTTGAATTCGTATTGGATTTCATTCATATTCAATAGCATTAAGTTAGATGCAAATTATTCGAACGTTTAACTCAGAAAGCTCCAGTCTTAACGCCACATTATCTCGGCATCATTTCTGGTCGGCAGTCTTTGATATTTGAACTTCGGATAACCTACCATCATTGATCCGAAGCTAA
Organism: Bacteroidales bacterium UBA4459; assembly: GCA_002389465.1. GTDB lineage: Bacteria > Bacteroidota > Bacteroidia > Bacteroidales > F082 > UBA4459. Next base: position 1,359 of record DGOT01000234.1, read on the forward strand.
CATTTCCTTCAGGAAGTCCCAGTTCTTTTTGTATTGGCGGCCAGAGGGTTGCTGCTGCATTAAAGTAACCGGCCCAACATGCTCCAAGGTCAAAAGATGAAGCAGCCAGCTCTAAGTATGTTAAGGCAATAGTACAAGCGGTCGGCGCTGTTACATCATCTTTATGAGCATAGGCAACGATAATATGTGGTGCATTTCTGCATATGGGGTCATTTCCCCCTTCCCAGAAAGCAATAACTCGATTCAGGTTCATTGCAGCAACGAGTGGAGAATCTTCCTTAATTAAGTGTCGCATCCAATCAATAACAAATCCAGCCATTCGTTGGACCTCATCCCTTTCATATATAATCAGCCATTTGACAGGTTGCCGGTTGTGTCCGGAAGGTGCAAAGCGTGCTACATTAATTAATTTTGTCAGAACCTCTTGCTCAACCTGCTTTTTCTTGTAGTTTCTTATAGACCTTCGATAGCGTAAAAAATGTTCGACTTGTTCTGGGCCAAATAACCAGTCCTTTTTTACTGGTGGGCACTCTTCTGGTTTCATAATTACATGAGACATGGCGCTGTGTGGACAAACAGCTACACAATGTCCACATCTGATACACAGTTTATCTCCACCATCAATAAGGGTGGGGAAAGCATCTTTGTTTTTTAATTCGATGATTCCCACAGGGCAAACTTCAGCACAAATACCATCACGCTCACATTTTTCTTGGTCCACGGTTAACAGGCTCATGATTTATCCCTCAATGATTTTTAATAAGTTGTATGTCTTTGATGTTCTGCATTTAATCAAAATTAAATAATCAATATTCAGCTGTCAATTTAATATTTTGAATAACTGCAATAGAACATAAGGTCAACATAATTTCAAAAACA